>CALGJS010000334.1 GCA_937927835.1 uncultured Saprospiraceae bacterium
CACATCTCCCGGAACCATTCCCAAAATTATTTTGTATTATCACCATACCAAATATTCACCAACAAAAAAAGCAATGATCACCGGAAAAACCCTTATCGACCTAGGATTTAAACCGAATAAAAAATTCCCCGCCATCGTCGCGTACTGCAACCAATACCAGTTGAGTGGAGTAGCCCTAGAAGACTATGTCCGCTCTCAAATTCCAGCAGAGATCACCCCTTTTGAAAACCCATTATCCTACCATAAAAACATCCGCGCCACTTCCCCCAACGAAACCAACAATGTCGAAAAAGTATTCGCTACTATGGATGAATTGATGAAGACACCCACGCTCGTACACGGTGCCGTCATGCCTGATGCCTGTCCCACCGGACCCGTAGGGCAGATTCCCGTCGGAGGAATCGTTGCTGCTGAGAATGCGATCCATCCAGCCATGCACAGTGCCGATATTTGTTGCTCGGTGATGATGACCAACTTAGGTAAAATTGATCCTAAAAAAGTATTAGACAAAGCTCATTCGGTTACGCATTTTGGTCCCGGCGGGCGAAAAGACCTATTCGACTTGCCAGAAGAAATTCGACAGCGGATGAAAAAAAATCCATTTTTAGACAATGATAAATCTGTCTCTTTCGCCAAAAAGCATCTAGGCACACAAGGAGATGGCAACCACTTTCTCTACGTCGGACAACTAGCATCCACCGGAGAAACCATTATCGTCACGCACCACGGTAGTCGTGGACTTGGAGCCCAACTCTACAATGACGGAATGCGCCTTGCCGAAAAATTTAGAAAAGAAATCTCTCCCCAAACCAATCCCGCCAATGCTTGGATTCCCTATGATACGGAAGAAGGAAAAGCCTATTGGGATGCCTTACAAATCATTCGCGAATGGACCAAATACAATCATAGTATCTTACATGATGTAACCAGTCGTCGCCTACATATTGATCCCGTCGATCGTTTTTGGAATGAACATAATTTTGTTTTTAAAGACGAGAATTTATTCTACCACGCCAAAGGAGCCACTCCGCTTGCCGATAAATTCGTCCCAGACAGTCACCAAGGATTAAGACTTATTCCCTTAAATATGCGCGAACCCGTACTCGTAGTCAAAGGGGATACTACCACCGAAAATCTAGGTTTTGCACCGCACGGCGCCGGCCGTAATGTAAGCCGTCGTGCCCATAAAAAAAGCAAAGCTGATCGAAAAATAAAAGACATTTTTAAAGAAGAAACCAAAGGTCTAGATGTTCGCTTTTTCTCAGGCCATATCGATATTTCTGAATTGCCCAGCGCCTACAAAAATGCCCAAGCCGTCCAAGAACAAATGGAAGAATTTAACCTAGGCAAAGTCGTAGACAAAGTCTTACCCTATGGCTGTATCATGGCCGGAGACTGGCAAAAAGACGCCCCCTGGCGCAGAAAAAATAAAGCCAGAGACGAAAGAGCAGCTAGAAAAAAGCAAAACGACAAAAGAAAAAGAGGCCGAAAAGGACGTAAGTAGGTGTTAAGAATATCATAGAATCTCATTTTCATTTTTATTAATCAAAAAAAAACATGAAGTTTGGGGGGAATTTGTTGAGATGTTTTATTAATCTGCATATCCGCACATTAAAACATCCACACATCAAAAAATCCAACAACCAAAAAAAATGAAAAAAATCTTCCTAACGCTTCTAATTCTCATCATCTTTTGCTCCCAACAAGCCGAAGCCCAAACTTGGACCCGAGCGGTAGGTCTACGACTAGGTTTTCCCAACTCGATCACTTACAAACAGTTTATTACTGAAAAAGCAGCCGTCGAAGGTATCTTAGGAACAAGAGGATTTCTTGGCTTTAGAACCACCACGCTAGCCGGTGCCTACCAAATTCATAATACCTTATTAGATGATGATTTTGGAGAATTACGTTGGTATTTCGGGGCAGGAGCTTCCCTAAATCTTTCGAGTTATAATCGGGTCTTTGCAGGGAATCCCGGACGATTTTCCATCGGTGCACAAGGCTATATCGGCGTAGATTATAATTTTAACGGTGCTCCTATCAACATCAGTTTAGACTGGGTTCCTACCTTTCTATTCCTCGGAAGAGGAGACGGCTTTAGCGGAGAATATGGAGGTTTTGCGGTCAGATATATTTTCTAGTAGGTAGCTTATTAAATTCTCTTTGTTTTAAAAATAGAATTCTACAACATAGGCACCTATGTGTTAAAAAAAATGATTACCGCATAAATCACGTTAACCCTCGTGTCCCGCGTGCTATGTGCCTATTGTTTAAAAAAATAAAAACCCTTACCAAATAGTCCACACCCCTAATGATGCTGATGCCCCGCATGCCCACCTTCCTTCTTTTGAAAAGGAATTTTCTTCCGTTCTAGCTTAATAACCTCCGCTTGTCCCTCCATGATCTTAATCACTTGATTAGCAGAGATATTTTTATAAGTTGCTATCTCATTTCCTTTTTTCGGCCAAGTAATATCGATAGAAGAAATTTTGGTAGCTTTCCCGATACCAATCTCTTGTTGCAAACTAGAAGAACCAAAAGTTCCGCCCGTACCGACGGTTCGATGAATCGTTTTTCCGTTGGATAGTGTCAGTTTAATTCTCGCACCGATGGCACTCCGATTACTCTGTGTACCTTCCAGTAAAATAGTAATCCAATTATTCTGCTCATTCGGATTTTCAAATAAAACATTTTGAGAAACATCTCCTTGGTAAGCACCACCTATAACACAATATAGATCTTGATCTCCATCATTGTCCATATCTGCGAATGCGACACCATGTCCTTTTTGGATATGACCAAACCCCGCCGACATCGTAACTTCTTCAAAGGCTTTTCCATTTTTATTTCTAAACATTCGATTGGGAACTACAGCCCTTAAATCAGGTTCTCCAGTTCCAATATAAAAATCTAGAAAACCGTCATTATCTAAATCTCCAAAATTACTTCCCATGGCAAACATTACTTTTTCTAATCCTGCTTTTTTAGTTAGATCCGTAAAAGTTTCATCTCCGTTATTTCGATATAATTTCGGTAGGGCAGCCGTAGGAGCTTTGCCTAAATACTCTGCTCCAGCTTCATAAGAAACATTTTCTAATCGTTTCATATCATAGCTTGCCACCAATAGATCTTCAAACCCATCATTGTCATAATCAAAAAACCAAGCAGGAAAACTAAAGGTAGGTTCTGCCACATTTGCTTTAGCAGAAATCTCCTCAAATCGCCAATCTCCAGCATTGGTACCACCTCGATTGACATATAATTTGTTTTTATTTCCCAATTCAGAAATATACAAATCAGGCAGTTGATCATTGTTAATGTCTCCCCAACGAACACCCTTTACAAAGCCAACATGTTGTACTTTTAGCACGCGAGCAAAATCAACAAAAGTACCATCTCCTTTATTCATAAATAATTCACAAGGATGAATATTGCCCGGCTGACTTTCATTTCCGATATATAAATCTAAAAAACCATCCTGATTAATATCTGCCCAAGCAGCCGTTTGTGTGGGATGAAAAGAAAGAAGTCCGGCTTCGACGGTAACATCAGTAAAAGTACCGTCTCCATTATTTTTCAATAAAGAATTTGGAAGTTTTCCCCCTTTACCAAACCAGCCACCTCGGGTGACAAATATGTCTACAAAACCATCATTGTTATAATCTGCATGTGTCGTATTCAATCCTCCAGTGATGCCATCCAACCCAGCCGCAGCAGTAACGTCTTTATAGCCACCAGCGCCATCACTAAAAAACAATCGAGATGGATCTTTGAAACCATAAGAGGTCATAAAAATATCCAAATATCCATCATTATTAAAATCTTCGACACAACAACCCCCAGATAACCCAGTAATATCTAGACCTAAATCTACCGCTCGATTTTTAAAGGCTTTTAAGGAAGTAGGTTGCTTGAGGAAATTCTTTTCTGGAATCCGCCAGCTAGGTGGTACTTCGCTAGGATATTGTCCCAATGTCATATGTGCCAAATTATAAAGCCAACGCGTTTGATAATCTTCTGGAAATTTTTGTAGAATTTTAGTATAGGTTAGAATGGCATTTTCTGAACCGCTTTTTAGGGTATGAATTGCATCATCTTTGAGTGGTAAGATACATGAATTAGCGCTATGGTTGGCAATGCAATTGTCTTGTTCTCCTTTACGTAAATAGGCGAGTCCTAATAGTTCGAAAATAAGTTTATTGTCCTTATTGATGGCAATGTTGGTGCCTCCAATAATGGAGAAAATATTAAGAAGTTCATTGATCGCTTCCGTAGTTTTACCCGCATTTAATAATTCTTGACTATAACCAACTTGTAGTATCAGCTTTTTATTGACATCAGGTTGATTACTGATTTTTTGAGCCATATTTTTAGCTCTCAGTTCATTCAGATTATAGCAAGTTTCGATATTGGCGGCATTCGCTAGACTGTCTAGAAGATAAGCCATCCGTTGATTGCTATTGGTGTTGGTAGGGAGCTTTGGAATAATGGAGGGAGCTTTACTAGTCGTTTTTGATTCTTGTTGACAAGAAAAAAAACTTCCCAAAATTATTAAGAAGAAAAAAAATGTATATCGTTTGTTGGGAATCATTAGGAGTATATTTTCAATTTGGTTTAAAGCAGTTTCTCTTTCAAAAGTATGCATTTTGTTTAAAGAGATTATTTGAAATTGGCTATTATTCGGGAATAAAAGATAGACTTTGTATCCGATTGGACAATTCTTACAAAATATCAACAACCAAATAAAAAAGGCCCACCATTTGGTGAACCTTTAATTTATCACTTATAAAAAAATATATGATCGGAAGTTGAAAATATAAGTAGCGTCAATAAATCTACTATAGCTGCATCAGGGGCACATCGGCCACATAGGAAAATCGCGTTAAAAAACCGCGAAAAAAGTGCTATGTGTTCTAAATGCCTATGTGTTTTAAAAAAAATATTAAGCGGATACTTCTAATGGCATAAGAAAAAAAACGCTCATTTCTAATGGCATAAGAAAAAAACGCTCATTATTTAACGAAATAAAAGGCCCACAAATCTCGCAAGCCTTTCAATACCATTATTGTTTAAAAAATTACCAAAGCATCTTCAATATATAAAGAATCAAGGCCACTAATATTACCATATACAACCGATAATCTTGATACCAAGGATAACCTTCCATTCCATCCATAATCAACCCTTTACGATACGTCAATCGCTCTACCTTAGCCGCATCAGGCGCCGGAGTCATCAAACTAATCGCCACAAAAATAACCGTAGAAACCAAAATCATAAATCCAACATTTACCGTGAAGTGTAACGACCACATACCCATCTCTCCTAAAATAAATAGACCGATACCAATCGCTGTTCCAATAACCAACGTCCAAAAAGCACCATCTCCATTTCCTCGTTTAAAGAAAACACCTACTAGGAAAATCACCACAATCGGTGGAACAATAATAGAAAACATCTGCTGCAAATAATCCCATAGACCTGTAAAATTCTGAATCTGAGGTGCCCAAGCTGCAGCGATAATCATCAAAACAAAAGTCGTAATCCGACCATATTTTACAATCTCATCGTTGGTGATATCTGGTTTGTTTGGCTTAATAAAATCAATAACTACCAGGGTAGAGGAAGAGTTTAAGGCAGAATCTACACTAGACATAATCGCAGAGATTAATCCCGCAAGTACCAACCCCACCAATCCTACTGGTAAAACATTGGTCACTAAAAATGGAAATACCTGATCTCCTTTTTCAATGTCTGGATAAAGTGTCAAGGCAATCGCTCCTGGAATGACCATCACAAATAGTGGAATGATTTTTAGAAAACCTGCGAAGATCACTCCCCAACGAGCATGACGAATATCTTTACCACCCAAAACTCTTTGTACAATATATTGATTCGTGGACCAATACCAGAATCCCAAAAATGGAACACCTACCAACAAACCTAACCACGGCAAACTCTCATCATCCATCGGACGAACCACCGAGAAATGTTCCGCAGGTGCAGCCGCAACCACTCGAGCAAAATCAAAGTCTACTTGTTCCATCAAAATATAAGTTAGAATACTACATCCAATAATCAAAATAACCGCTTGAATCGCATCTGTATAAACAACGGCTTTTAATCCACCTGATGCAGTATAGACTGCCGCAACAACAGCCAGCCCCAGCGCAGTTGGTCCCATCGGTAAGTCTGGGAAAAATGCTTGCAGCACCAGCGTACCCGCATAGAGCGCACCCGCCGTTTCAATCATGATCGTACTGAAAATAGTGATAAAAGAAAAGAATAATTGAGAACGTCGGTCATATCGTTGTTCCAAAAATTCTGGAATGGTCGTGATCCTCGAACGCAAATACAAGGGGACGAAAATAAGGGCCGCAATGATCAGCGGTATTCCTGACATCCATTCATAAACAGAGGTAGCAATTCCCGTCGTATAGGCAGCTCCCGATAATCCAATAATAGTTGAACTGGAAATGTTAGAAGCGAATAACGAGAGACCGATGATTCCCCATCCGAAAGAACGTCCTCCTAAAAATAAGTCTTCTCCAGTCTTGGTTTGTCGAGCAATATAAAAACCAATGAGGAGTACGGTAATAAAATAACTTATTACTATCGCAATATCAATGTTAGAAATGCTTGTGGTCATAATATTAAATTTTTGATTTTCTCAGGTTGTAGGTTAAAGTTAAATGAATAGTTTTTATAAAAAAGTTTATATTTATCGTGTGTATGTGCTCCCCAACTATCGTCGCCCCCTATACCCATTTGTGCGAAATCAACTCTAAGATTAACTAAACCATTTTTTTTTAAATCAATAGTGTGTTTTAAGTTAGTTGGATCTTCGTTTAAATCTAAATTGTCAATAGGATAGGGGAGCGCACTAAAATCAAAAAGAGGCTTTCCAGATACCTTCCAACCCAACCCTGATGCATCCTTAATTTCTAGCCATCGAACCCCAGTTTTATTCCCTGTTTCTTGGGGACGAATGTAAGGATGAAATGTTTCTGCTACCGTTTTTTTATGAATTCCCACAAAAGCACTCCTCTTCCGATCTATATAATTTTCGTGCGGTCCACGACCATACCATCTTAGCTGATCAAACTGACCTGGTAAACCCAGGGTAAATCCAAAAACAGGTAATTCTGGCAGTGCTGTTTTTGCTTCCGTAAATTTTCCCGAAATCTCTAATATTCCATTATCAAAAACCTTATGCGTTAGTTCATATCGCAACGCTATTTTTGCTAGCCGATAGATGGTAATGACGTCAATAGATGTTTTTTCCTTTCGGTAAAATACTTTTTCTACCTTTTGCTCCTCACTAGCCGTTTTCCAAACCTTCAATCTTTCTGGCATCAAATTGCCTCGGTCATTATCGGTAGGTGGTCGCCAAAAATTAGGTTTAATTCCGCTTGACAGCAAGGGCATACCATAAAATAAATAGGATTGGATCGTTCCAGAATTTTTAGAAATTTCTAATGAAAAATCTATCCCAGAAATCTTAAATTGATCTTGTTCTGTAACTATTTTTAACGAGTTATCCTCAAGTGTTTTAGCATCCAGTCTATTTGCTATCGTATTGTTTTTAATTGGAAACTGCAGTTTTGCAATCTCGTGCCCGTTAGGAATTAGCGGTCTTGAATCTATGGTGCAAAAATAAAAGTCAACAAAATATTCCTTCTCTGATTTTTTAGAAAAAGCAAAAGGAAGTTCAATTGAAATTTCTTCTTTTGGCGCAACTTTTAATTCTACTAGATCTCCTCTTTGAATCACCTTCCCATCCTCGGAAACTTGCCAAAAACCACGAATATTCCTTAGGTCAAGATAGTCAAATTTATTCCAAAGAAAGAATCTATTTTCTTGTTTTTTATCCGCGCGAAGACCAATGGGTTGATATACTTTTTTTACTTCTTCCAAAGCAGGATGTGGTTGCCGATTAGGCAATAAAAGTCCATTGATGCAAAAGTTTCCATCGCTAGGAATTGTCTCATCTCCATAGTCTCCACCAAATTTCCAATAGTTCACTTTTTTACCATCGATGACAGTCGAGGCGAGTAATCCTTGATCCACCCAATCCCAAATAAAACCGCCTTGTAAATTTGGAAACCGCTCAATGACTTCCCAATATTCTAGTAGATTTCCAACACTATTTCCCATCGCATGCGCATACTCACACATGATCAACGGACGATCAGAATGCTCCCGTGCATACAATTCGATGGTCTCAATTTTTGGATACATCGGGCAAATAATATCGGTATTTTCATCGGTACCCGCTTGCTCATACTGAACCGGACGGGTATCGTCTTGCTCCTTTAGCCAATGATAGGCTGCCTGCATATTTGCTCCATTTCCCGCTTCGTTACCAATCGACCAAGTGATAATAGACGGATGATTTTTTGCACGCGCAAACATTCTTTTTACCCGATCTAAATGCGCGGCTCGATAGTCAGGTCGTGCAGATGTATGCGCTGCTTCATCAAAAGGTTTTTGAAAACAAGCACCCATACCGTGCGCCTCAATATTGGCTTCGTCTAACACATAAAGTCCATACTGATCACAGAGTTCATACCAACGACGATGATTGGGGTAATGACTAGATCTTACCGCATTGATATTATTTCTTTGCATGAGTTGAATATCCAACAACATACTTTCTTCTGAAATTACATGTCCAGTTATTTCATCATGCTCATGTCGGTTGACACCACGAAGTGTGACCGCAACACCATTGACCAGCATCTGCCCATTTTTTATTTCTAATTTTCTAAATCCAATTTTGGTACCGGTTACTTCCAGTATTTTTCCTTCCTCATTTTTTAGTATTAAAACCAATTGATAAAGTGAAGGTGTTTCAGCCGTCCATTTTTTTGGATTAGAAATAGGTTCTTTTATTTTGAAAGAAAAGGACTTTTCGGATTCAACTTCTGTACTTATTTTATTTCCACAAATTTCATTTCCATCTGGATCAATTAAAAGATACGATAGATTGGCTTTCGCCAAAATAGTGGAGTAGTTTTCTAAATCAACTAAAACCTCGAGTGATCCATCTTTATAATTTTCATCCAAATCAGTTTTTACAAAAAAATCATAAATCTGCAACGGCTCCGCTGCTCGTAAAAACACTTCTCGTTCCATTCCACTAATCCGCCAAAAATCTTGACACTCAATATAGGAGGCATCCGAATACCGATAAACTTCCGCCGCAATTATATTTTCTCCCGCTTCTAAAAAAGGCGTAATATTAAAACAAACAGGCGTTTTAGAATCCTGATTATATCCAAGCAATTTTCCATTCAACCAAAAATAAGCAGCAGACTTTACCGCCCCAAATTCTAAATAAATAGTCCTTCCTTCCCATCCTTCCGGAATCGTAAATGTCTTTCGATAAGAACCGACCGGATTATCATCATGCGGAACCAATGGAGGATTTTTTGGAAAAGGATATCGATCATTCACATAAATCGGAATACCATGACCTTCCAATTCCCAATTCGATGGAACCGGAATGGTGCCCCATTCAGCAGTATCAAACTCTGGTTGAAAAAAATCAACAGGTCGAGCCGCAGGATTCGGCGACCAATAAAATTCCCATTCCCCATCTAACGAATGATAAAAAGGAGAATCCACAAACCTTCCTTTCCGAAAACTTTCTACATCCGGATAAGACATAAAATGACTACGCGGCTCCGTTTGCCCAACATTAAAAATCGTCGGATCTTCCCACCAAGATGCTATATTATCTTCGTTAATTTTCAATCTATTTTTAAAATTGTTTCTATACTTATTGAATGTGAATGTGAATGTGAATGTGAATGTGAATGTGAATGTGCAATAACTCAATTCTCCATCTCCGATTCTTTCTTTTCTACGTTAAAGCGAAAATTGAATTTGCTCTTGCAGTTGCTTTTGCAGTTGAAATAACTCAAAACCTGTTCGTTTACAGCTCCTGCTGTAGATACGCCGCTCATCCACAAAATCTAATCTCCCAATCCATCAAGAAATCCGCATAACCTGTCTCGCATTAAAGCGAGATCAAACAATTCTCAACTCCATCATTCCCGCCGCCGGAACCGAAAACTCAATCAATCCCTTTGGCAAAGTCAAGTCTCCTTCCGTTACCTTATTGCCTTCACAATCATAAGTCGTTAAGTGAAAAACAGCCGGAGCACCATTGTGTCGCACCGCAATATTTTTCGACATTTTAGCATTGATAAAATCAATCTTGCTATTCTGATTAATTTCTGTAATAGCATCATCATAAATACCAACAATTGTATGACCGTTTGCACTCGCTTCTAAGATTGGATAATTCGCCAAAGCATTTTTTGGTGCAAAGGTTCCATCCAATAAAACCGATTTATTTTTCTTCCAGTATTGCGTATAAAATTTGATCATGTTTAGATGCTCGGCAGAAGCCTTGGTCAATAGAATCGACATTTGAGGAACCGCAAATAAACCATTGAGTACCTGAATAGCCGCCAGTTCTACTCGTTCGTATCGATGCCAAGTAAGCATGTCCGAATGCACTTTCGATTCGCCCATTAATAATTTAACATCGGTCGTTCGAATACGATTGGTAATTGGATCGTTTGGACAATCAAATGCACGAAACATATTCCCAAACTTGCGGAGTGCAGGTCCGACATATTGCTGTCGAAATTCAATTCCAATATCTGGCTTGATGGCGCGGAGTGCATCCATTACTTCTGTTAATAATTTATCTACCGCCGTATTTACATTCGCGAAATCACGACCATCCTCTTTGGTCAATTTCGTTTCTGGATAGACTTTAAAATCATCAATAAAATCCAATTTAAAAACATCTAGATTATAGGTCTTTAAGGCATGGACATAAGTCTCTACCAAATAGCTTCTAACCTCCGGATATCTTGGATCAAAAACAGGCGCCCAACGATGATCCTCTGTTAAAAATTTTCCTTTAAATCGTTGGTACGCTTTTGATTTTGGTCCACAGAAAGGAACCGAAAACCACAACCCAAACTTCATTCCAAGGTCATGTACCTTTTGGACAAAACCCGCTAGGTCTGGAAAACGATCTGGTTCCCAATCACCCGTATAATCATAGCCTCGATTATTGTCCATGGTTTGCCATCCATCATCGAGTAATAATAATTCATATCCAAGATCTTTGGCAATCGCACATTCTTTTAATAATAATGCTTCATCTAAATCTTGATGGAAATTATACCAAGTAGAATACATCGGTGCACTCGCTACCTCAGGTGCAATGGATGGTTTGAGGAGAGAAAAATCTTCCCACCAAGTCGCTACTCCTTGCAGTGATTTTGCAAATGGAATAGCACGCATATCAATTCGAATTTCCTCCTCGTATTTTTCAATCTCTGGATGTCGCTCACTAAAGAATTTAAAATGACAATACAAATGATTGTCTTCTTCTCGCAACAACGCATTCATCTCTATCAAGTTGATCGCATCAGAACAAGCAAAAGTAATTCGATTGTTATCCTCATGTCCAAATACACTGATCACGGGAGCATCCACAGAAATTCTAGTTTGCATATGATCTTGTTCCCAATCATACCGCAAACGTTTGTCGTGAATTCCACCGCACTTCCAAACTCCTTTGATATCATAAGCAGGTAACCGCCAACGCACGGTAACCGCTTTTGGAGAAGCTGCGCCATGTTTTGCGGTAGCAGAAAACTTATAAGTATAGATACCATTTTGCTCGGTGATCAATTTTACTTCATGAGAAAAATTATCATCCGTTCCTAAAATGGTGATGTCCGGAAAATCTTTGATGAGTATCGTTCTGTCCATTTGTATTTTTTATTGCGAAGCTTAAAATGGCTTCCGTTAGTTTAATGTTTTTTTAGCGTTTCAATCATATAAAAACCTACTTTCTTACCTTGTTCTACGCCATATTCGATGGCAGGCATATAATGAATTCCTCCGTAGAGTCGACTAATAGCTGCTTCTTCTGCCGCATTTCTAAAACTGGTAAATTCTCGTATCGGTAAACCATAGTCTACTTCAGAAGAATCGGTAAAAGCAAAATTATCGCCCAACAGATGTGTAAGCATTTCTGCGGCGGCGGACGAAATAACACTATGCCCACTAGTATGTTCTGGAAAGGGAGGCGTTTGTAAAATTGGTTTCCAATCTGGATCTATGTTTTCGTTGATATAAGTTTCTGGACGAATAAGGCTGCTACGGTATTTTTCATCCCAACAACTGATGAAAGCATCAGCAAGCGTAATACTCGTTAAGGCAAATATTCTAGCCGTTTGACCAGTAGAAAGATTTTTCTTTTTAGACGCAATTCCTGCAATAGACATCCAATGTCCACCAGGAGAAATCTTCTGATCAAAAAACATTAAGTGTCCTTTGGTATGAGAAACATTTGGATTGCAATCCCAGAATTTGGCTGTTTCAGTTTTTTCCTCATCAAGGTTTTTTACCGCATCGACTACTACCATCGCTTCTTGGTAAAACTTAGAATTTTTATTGGTAGAAAAATCAGTAGGCGTATTTGGCGAAAATTGTCCTGCAGATTTTAATAAAAATGGACGCATCGTATTCCAGTGTGGTTCGATGGCAGGCATATAATCTGGTGGCGTTGGTTTCCACATACCTTCTTCTTCTGAAAGAACATATTGAGATAAGGCCGTCCGTTCTAGATATCCATCTTTGTTAGACCAATCTACGATATGATCCGCGACTTTTTTTCCATAAGCGACCGAGTGCTTAAAAATCGATTCTGAAATTCCAATGGCCTTTATTTGTTCATAATAATCGGCTTCTGCTTCGTCAATTTTTTCCGGTGTAAAAACCAGTGGCTTCGCAGCATTGGCAAAAGCAGTCATGCTCGCTAAGGGTAAATAAATTTCTTGATCAGCAGCAGGTGTAGGAATGGAATTAAAATCTTTTAAGGTTCCTGCAAAACTCAACATCCCTTCATCCGCTGTAGCCAATACTTCGTAGGCTGCGATATGCGGATATGCATAAATGCGACTACAAACGGGTGGCGTAAAAATATCTTCCACCATCACTTTTGTCAGTAGTTTATTCCATCGTATTTGTTGCTCCTGGGTATAGATATCTAGTTCTGAAAAATTGGTAACCTCCTTCTTACAAGAAGTTCCAATTAACATCAAACCAAATATGAATCCTATAAAACGCATAGTCTTTTTTTAATTTTTTTCTCTTGAAATGATTCTTTTTTCGCCCCGAATATTGAAAATTTCTATGGAGGTTATTTTAGATCCAAGGTCTATTTTATTTTCAGATTGCGAAAGATACGAATTACCAAAGTATATTTCCTGTTTTTGGATACTTCCGTTTTCGTATTGAATTATTATATGAGTATCCGCTTCCGATAAAGCGTGTGATTTTATCTTTTTTTGATTTTTTTTTCTAAATCCCTGTAATGGCCCGTTGTTGTTAGCCACCAAGTATAAATTTTGAGCATTGGCTGTTTGAAGCTTCACCAATCCCTTGGCATCCGTATCTACATAGAAGCCAGCTTCTTTTCCTGATAAAACGGAAAAATTACCAGTTCCATCTCCTTCGAGGACGCCTCCTTTAAAGGCATCGTATCTGCCGGTGGAAACTTCTGTTGCAAATGAATTTCCAACCAGTAGTAGATCCAAATTTCCATCTTCATTGACATCCTCTACGGACATTCCATAGATTGGAGCAATCTGAACTTCCAAGGGTAAGGGAGTCATCGTAAAATTGCCATCGCCTAAATTCTCAATATAACTACTAGCAAAATTTTCACTTTTTAAAACAGTCGCTTCGGCTAGTTCTTTTTTAGTAAATGCTTTCTCAAATGGAGCGGCGCCGTATTCTTTATAGGTTTTAAATCTTGAACGGACCGCATTGATTTGTTGGATCAACAAATCTCGCGGATGAGCAATATAATTTTCTTCTCCAATATACTGACAAATGACTGGATCGATCCGACCATTTTTATCATAATCACTGGCGTAAACACAAACAGGCTTCGATGGACTAGCTTGGTATCGAGCATTCAACCCTAAATTGCCAGCAATATAATCCGTGTCTCCATCTTTATCAAAATCACCACCGACCACACTATTCCACCAACCACTGGATTGAGCAATAGTTACAGGATGTTCGAAATCTAAATGGCCTTTTTTATTTTTTATAAAAGTGATCGGCATCCATTCTCCTACTAAAAGCAGGTCGATCCATTGATCATTATCGTAGTCCGTCCAAAGCGCTTGCGTGACCAATCCGATGGTACCAGCTTTTGGTATGGCTGTTTGGGAAATATCTATAAATTTCGGAGTGCCTTTTTGGCTATCATTACGAAGTAAAAACGATTTTGCAGGCATCGGATAGGAGCCAGGTAGAATCCTTCCAGCAATAAAAAGGTCTAAGTCACCGTCTTTGTCAAAATCTGCTGCACTGACACTAGCACCGCTGGCCGTAATTTTTGGAATCGCATTTTCATTTTGAATGAAATTTCCTTGACCATCATTTTCATAGAAACGATCTTGGTATATATCATTTTCTCCTAAGACGTGACTTCCTCCACTCACGACCAGTAGGTCTAAATCATTATCTCCATCTGCATCAAAAAATAGACTACCCATGTCTTCGTATTTGGCGTCAAATTCTTGCCTTGATTTTTCGAAATTACCATCTGCTTTTTGTAAGAATAATCGACCAGAAAAATCTGCTGCCCCTCCTACATAAAAGTCTGCTAAACCATCTCCATTTACATCGCCAGTTGAAATTCCAGGTCCATTTTGAGAATGTTTATGAGGTAATAAAGGTTGAACTTTAAAATCTACAAATTCTTTTTCTTGATGTTGGAAATTAAGGTCGATTTCTGATTTTACAAATAGAGGATTTTTTGCCGTGGTTGGTTCTTTATTTGAAATGGCAATCGCATTTTTGTATTGAATACTTATCGTTTGATTAGTAGGAATATTTTCAAAAGATTGAGATTTGCCATCAGGCCAATCAATGGCTATTTTTTCGATCACCTTATTTTTACCCAAACCAAAATGGATGTCACCGCTGATGGTGGAGGCATAACCACGATATGGATTATGTTGATAATATTGATTTCCATTTTCGGTGGAAATGGTTATTTTACTACCAATCCCATTCAAATTATTACTGGAACCTTCTAAATCTATTTTTATAAAATTGTGGTTACTAAATGATCCGGTTTTATTTTCGTAGATAAAAGCTCGGTCGTTGACATTATTGATGATCATTTCTAAATCTCCATCCTGATCAAGATCCGCAAAAGCAGCTCCATTGGAACAAGTCTTTTCAGGGATTCCCCAATCTGTACTTCGATTAGAAAATTTTAAGTCGCCTTGATTTTCAAAAACGTAATTCTGAATTTTAGCTGCCCCAAGATCCTGAATCGCTTTTAATCGAGCCTGATGTTGCGCTTCTTTTTTTCCGAAAGGAGAAGCATTTTTTCGTTGGTAACTGATATAATCTAAGTTTCCTACATCTCTTAAAAAACCATTGGTAATAAAAAGATCCCGATCACCATCATTATCATAATCCGCCAACAAGCTACTCCAACTCCAATCTGTTTTATCAATTCCGGCGAGTTGTCCTACCTCACTAAAACTGCCGTCTCCGTTGTTGAGTTGTAAAGTATTGCGCGTATACTGCGGTAAATAATTCATCTGCTGGGTCAACTGAAACTTATCATAACTAGAACTTGGAATAATCAATTGACGACGACCATTATCTTCCGGTAACATATCAACCACCACAATATCTGGTTGCCCATCATTATTGATATCACTGACATCATTACCCATACCTGCGAAACTGGTATGATTCAACAAACTATCTATCTGGTTGGTAAAAGTTCCATCTTGATTATTTAGATATAAAATATCATTGGTCAAAAAATCATTGGAAACATAAATGTCCGGCCAATCATCTCCATTGATATCGGTCGTCGCAATTCCTAAACTATAACCTTCTATTAATATCCCCGCTTCTTGAGAAACATCTGTAAAGCGTCCTCCATCATTTCGATATAACCGATCGGTACTTTCGCTTTCTCCATTCACCAATCTAGGTCGAACCGTATTGACATTGCTCATGGAATAATCGACTGGATTGACAATCATATAGGCATCGAGGTCGCCATCACGATCATAATCAAAAAAGCTCGTGTGCATGATTTGCCGTGGATCGTTGAGTCCGTAAGCTTCCGCTTTTTCTACAAAAGTTTGGTCTCCTTGATTTTCGAAATAGAGATTACTTCGTTGTTCATCAAAACCGATCCCTGTTACACTCACATAGATGTCGAGCCAACCATCTTGATTCAAATCAACCATCGAAGCACCAGAACACCAACGGTCGGTGGTGATTCCAGCCGGCAACGTAATATCTTCAAAATTTAGATTTCCTTTATTCAAATAGAGTTTGCTCGAAACGCGATTGCCGCTAAAAAAAATATCTTCCAATCCATCATTATCAATATCTCCCACCGCTAAACCGCCACCTGTGTAAATATTCATAAAAGCATACATATTGAAGTCGTTATTCTCTTCGATTAGATTGACGAAATCAATTCCTGATTGTTCGACAGAAAGAAGTTCAAAGACTTGATGGGTGGGCGTTTTATCTTGACAGGCAGATAGGAATAAACTTACGATTAGAAAGCTGGACATTAGACCAATAGGTAAGCTGCTTTTTGCCAGCACCACGGCTGGTAAAAAGGCGTCTTTTCCTTGGTTTAAGATCCTTTTGTTCAAAAGAATGATTTTTTTGTTTATATAAAATTTCGTTTAACAAATACTGTGATCCCGCTGGGATCGAACTTCTGTCTTTCGATGAAAATTGCTAACATACTTTGATCTTTCTGAGATCATTCGTGAGTACAATTTTTCTCTCAATTTTTTTAAAAAAGTATTCTAAGTTTTTATTAAGAATTAAAAACTTAATTTCCTGCTTTTTTCTCTGCCTTCAAATATCTCTACTCCCGCTCCCTCTGGAATTATAAATTTCCTCGAAGACTGAGATAAATATCCACTACCTCGATAAAATTCTATTTTATAGTGTTCTCCATTTTGCGGTGAAACGATGGCATAAGTTTCATCGGCTGTCGGAGTAATTACCTTATTTATTGAAGACTTGGAAAAGCTTCGAATAGCAGATCGATTACGGGTAGCGAGCCAAGTAGTTGTCCCATCTTCTGTAATTATTTCAGCCAAAGCTTTCGCATCTTTATTGACAAAGAAGCCGGATTCGGCGACCGTTTGCGGTTGGAAATTTCCTTTACCATTTCCAAGTAGAACGAGTCCGCGGGAAGCATCATATCGTCCTGCCATGATCTCGGTACTATAAGAATTTCCGACCATGATAATATCCATAAATCCATCCTGATTGAGGTCGGTTGTTTGGATCCCGTACATGGGGGCCACCTGCGCTTCGGTAGGTAAGGCGTGGACTTTGAAATTTCCGTTGCCTTGATTTTCGATATAGCTAGTGGCGAAAGTTTCACTTTTTAGAAGTAGGGCATCCGAGAGTTCTGCTTTGGTAAATGACCGTTCAAAAGGAGTGCTTCCAAATTCTGTATAGGTTTTAAAACGAACACGCATGGAGTTGATTTGCTTGATCAACATGTCTCTGGAATGCGCAATATAATTGGTACCTTCCATGTAGTGACAAAGCACGGGATCGATGCGGCCATTTTTATCAAAGTCTTTTCCGTAAACACAAACAGGTTGATCAGGAGAAGCTTGGTAGCGGCTATTTAATCCTAAATTTCCAGCTACATAATCAAGGTCTCCATCTTGATCAAAATCAGCGGCGGCAATGCTATTCCACCAGCCTCCTGAATTGGTGATTTCAGTTTTGTTGAATTTTCCTTTGCTGTTTTTTAAAATAGTAAGTGGCATAAATTCACCGACTAGAAAAAGATCTTGGTCGCCGTCGTTATCCGTATCTGTCCAAAGTGCTCCGCTGACCATTCCAAGTTTTCCTTGTTCAGGCAATTGATCAGAGGCATCGACAAAATTGACTTTGCCATCTTTAGAGTCATTTCTTAATAAGTAAGATTTTGGTGTCATAGGGTAGGCACCCGGACGTACACGACCTGCAACAAATAAATCCAAGTCTCCGTCTTGATCATAATCTGCCGCACTGACAGATGCACCGCTACTATTAACCACGGGCATTCCATTGACGTGAGAGAAGTTTCCTTTTCCATCGTTGATATAGAGTCTGTCTTGGTATTTTTCTTTTTGATTTTGGTAGTTGGTTCCTCCACTGACTATGTAGAGATCTAAATCTTGATCTTGATCGGCATCGAATAGGAGTGCACCCATATCGTGTAATTCAGCGTCTGCTGGAAAATCTGTCTCTTTAAAAGTTCCATCGATATTTTGTAAAAATATTTTTCCATTAAATCCTGCGGAACCACCCACAAAAAAATCTTCTTTTCCATCTCCATTGATGTCACCAACCGCTAGGCTAGGACCATTTTGAGAATGCTTATGAGGTAGAATAGGTTGTACCTTAAAGTCTACAAAATCTTTTTCTTGGTGAATATAATTTACGCCAAGGTCACTGGCCGAAAGTAGGGAAGCGACGGATGGAGTAGTGGTGTTATTTTTTAAGTTTGGTTGATAATCAATCGTTAGTGTTTGGTTGGCTGCTAGGTTGGTTTGCAATTGTTGAGCGCCATCTGGCCAGGTGATAATCAGACTGTCTACTTGCGTAATATCTCCTAGGCCAAAATGTTGGAAATTTTCTACGGTGGATAAATATCCACGATAAGGAGAAATAAAACGATATTGTTTTTTGCCCTTATACATCAATTGGATTTTGGCTCCGATTGCGTTAGCATTTTCACTATTATTTCCGTTTAATTTTATTCTCAAAAAATTAGAGGCATTCCGCAATACGTCGGTATAAAGATTGTTTTGATAAACATAAGCGCGTTCATCAATATTATTAATCACCAAATCCAAATCACCATCATTGTCAAAATCTGCATATGCTGCTCCATTTGAATACGTCGGTAAATCAAAACCCCAATCTTCTGTTTTATTTTCAAAAGGAAATGTACCTTCATTTTTAAACATAAAATTTGGCATCTTAATCTCTGGCATTTCTTTGAGTTTTGCCATCATTTTTTTTCGTTTGGATTCTTCTGTTCCGATGGCAGAAGCAGTAAGTTGCCGACTAAAAGTGGCAAAATCCATATTGGTAATATCTTGACGATACCCATTGGTCACAAATAAATCTTGCCAACCATCATTGTCAAAATCTGCAAAGAGCGTACACCAACTCCAATCTGTTCGGTCTACGCCGGCAAGTTGTCCAACCTCGCTAAAAGTTCCATTACCATTATTAATCTGAAGCGTGTTGCGAGGATATTGAGGCTGATACCCACTTTCAATTCCTAGTTTAAATTTATCATAATTAAAAAAGCCAAACATAGATTTTTGTCGAGCATTACTAGTCGGTAGCATGTCTAGTACCATGATATCTGTATGACCATCGTTATTGAAGTCTTGCATGTCTATGCCCATTCCGTTACGGCTGGTATGCGAGAGATAATCGTCTATTTTATCTGTAAAAGTTCCATCCCCATTATTGATGTAAATAATATCATTACTTAAAAAATCATTGGCGATGTAAATATCTGTTTTGTTATCCTTGTTTAAATCACAGAGGGCAATTCCCAGTCCGTATCCTTCAATTTGGATACCTGCTTCTTTAGAAACATTGGTAAAAGTTTGGTCGCCATTATTGCGATAGAGTCGATCGGTATTAGGTGCTTGACCGTTGATGCGACGAGGACGAAAATCTGTCCAGTTATATGGATCTAATTCGGTGGTAAGTAGATATAAATCAAGGTCACCATCTTGATCATAATCCAAAAAGGCGGCATTGATACTATAGCCCGAATCATCTAATCCATAGGCAGCCGCTTCTTCTGTGAATGTATTGTTTTTTTGATTGATGTAAAGTAAGTTGGCTCTTTTTTCCTTGTCGGTGGATAGTCCGCCAACGCAGATATAGATGTCCGGATAGCCATCTTGATTGATGTCTGTGACGACAGCTCCACTAGCCCATTTATTGGAAGTATTAATTTGGGAAGTAGCGGTAATGTCTTTAAATTTTAAGTTGCCCTCGTTAAGATAGAGTGCAGAAGGTTTCATATTGGCTGTAAAAAAGATATCGGAGAGACCATCTTGGTTGAAGTCTGCAACGGCGACACCGCTGCCATTAAAAAGATATTCGAAGCTAACGGCGATGAGAGAGTCCGCATTAGAAAGATCATTTGAAAAGTCAATACCAGATTGCGCTGCACTAAGGAGTTGGAACTGAGTGTTAGACTTATCTTTTCCGCAGCTGCTGAAAAAAATAAGTGTAATTACGAATAAAAAAAAGGTTAAGATTCGGTTCATACTCAGATCGTAAGAGAAAGGAATATTTTGGTAAAAATAAGACTCAACTTCAGCAAGCCAGCGCCGAAACGTGGCTCTCTGAAATTGAGTCTACTAATAAAAAATTGACGTCTGATTTATTCTACCTGGCCTAAAGTTCCTCCACCTCGATCAATCTCAGATTGTGGAAGAGGGAAAATAGCTGGGTAATCACCACGGCTACCCCAGGTACTAAAATTAATTCCTTGTGCCGCGAATACATCGGTTGCGATACCCCATCGAACAAGGTCAAATAAACGGTGGCCTTCAAAAGCAAATTCCACACGTCGTTCTTGTTGAAGTGCTGCTACTAAGTCATCACCGGTTCCGATTGGTGTACAACCAGGGCAACCTCTTAGTCGAACTTCATTCATCAAATCAACGATAGTTTGTGCATCTCCATTGCTGAAAGCTAGTGCTTCTGCGTACATTAAGATCACATCTGCAAATCGCATTACCCGTTCGTTGTTATAATCAATGGCGAAGTTGACGGGATTCATTTTTGCCACGTTAAGACCACGATATTTACGCATGGTAGCACCCGTTGGTGACCAAACAGGATCATAGGTTGCTTCTACACCGTCTGCATAATAAGTATCTCCGTCGGTATAAATGGTGGCATCCTTTCGGGTATCACCTGCTTCGAAAGATTCGATCAATTCTGTGGTAGGAATGTTGATTCCAAGTCCTCCACCTGGAGCACCACGACCCGCATCTTGCCACCAAGCACGCATGATACCTTGAGAAGCTTTAAAGTTCTCAGAGTGGTTATCATCCAGAACCCAACCATTATCATCTGAATTAGAAGCATACTGTAATTCAAAAACAGATTCTGAATTGTTTTCCTGATCGAATGCAAAAACATCTTCGTAAGAACTCAATAAGCTGTAAGGTCCCATGTTGTAAACTTCACCAAGGGCCGTGACGGCAGCAGGGTAGTTTCCAGCATAGAGGTTTACTTTTCCAGTATAAGCTTTTGCAGCCCAAGCGGTAGCACGACCTAAGTCGCCATCGCCCCAACTTTCAGGTAAGCCAGCTGCTGCTGCTTGAAAGTCAGCTAACATAGCTGTCACCATTTCTTCTGGAGAAGCGTTAGGTAAAGCGATATCATTGATATCTCTTCGAACGGTTAAGGCAAGTGGTGCTTGTCCTCCCCAGAATTTATAAGCTTGGAAGTGAAACCAACCCCGTAAGAATTTGGCTTCTGCTTCGAATTGTGCTTTTTCTTCAGCAGTCAATTCGTTCTCTCCAGCTAACTTATCAATAACCAAATTGGCACGGAAAATTCCCTGATAAATATGTGTGAAGATGGACTGAAAAGCTTTATCATCCGGTGTAAAAGTAAAGTTGTCCATGGTTTGGTTAGTGGCACAACTTCCTAATTGTTGATCATCAAAAGTAATATCATCGGTGGTCATTAAGGTAAGTTTCCACCACTCGGCACACTCTCCAAGATTCTCTGTACTCGTTCCATTAAAACTTTGAATGGAGGAATAGGAAGCTAGGATGGCACCTCGGAAATCCGAAGAGGTTTTATAAAATGCCTCTTCAGTAATCGCATCTAATGGTTGCAGGTCAAGATCATTACAATTTGTAAAGATCGCAGAGCTACCCAGTGCGAGTAAGAAGATTAAAAGTTTATTTTTCATAATAAAAATTTTATACAAAATAATTAAAATCTGAAACTGTTCAAAGTTTTTCAAAAAAGACGAAGGTAAATGCTTGTTTATCAAGACGATGCAAATTTTGAGATTCGTCCCGAACGCTTTCGGGACGGTATCGATAAATTTGTGAAGCCATGCCTACCGTCATTTTGCATTAACTTTAAATAGTTTTTTTATTAAAAAGATACTCTTGCACCGAATTGTATAATTCTTGGTGCAGGGGTAAATCCATCATCCTGTCCGGTAGCAAGTGGTTGCTCACCTTTTTGGAAGCTGAATCCACGGGTTACTTCTGGATCAAGTCCAGAATACTTAGTAAAAGTAGCCAAGTTAGTAGCTGAGACGTAAAGTCGTAAACCTTGAATAAATCCGCTGGCAAAACTTTGAATGGTCTTGCTATTGAAAGTATATCCAAGCTGGATATTTTGAAGACGAAGGTAATTCGCACTTTCAACCCATCGGTCAGAAAAACGGTTGTTGTTATTAGGATCAGCCGAAGTAGCTCTTGGAATGTCATTAGAAGGATTAGAGCTTGTCCAACGATCAGCGACTGTAGCAGACTGATTAATTAAACCAGTCTGAGATTCTAGTGTACGACGTACATTATTGAATACGCTAAGTCCAGAGGCACCTTGCATGAAGATACCAATATCAAAGCCACCATAATCAAATCCAAAGTTTAATCCGTAGAATACAGTTGGTTGTGGAGTTCCTAGGTTAACTCGATCTAAAGGGGTAATTTCTCCATCTCCATTAGCATCAACGAAACGAATATCTCCAGCTTGTCGACCAGAAGAA
The DNA here is from genome assembly GCA_937927835.1 of uncultured Saprospiraceae bacterium. Classification (GTDB taxonomy): domain Bacteria; phylum Bacteroidota; class Bacteroidia; order Chitinophagales; family Saprospiraceae; genus JALZUU01. The sequence continues at coordinate 22,904 of CALGJS010000334.1, forward strand.
AGTGCATCTTCCGGGCCTGCAGCAGCTTCTGCATCAGTCTGGTAGATTCCGTCAGTCTGGTAGCCGAAGAAATGACCAATAGATTCACCAACTTGCGTACGGTGTGTTTGGTTACCAAAATAACCACTGATAATTGGTGTTTCGTTATCTCCTAATTCTACTACTTCATTCTTTACATAAGTTAGGTTACCAGAAATATTGTATCCTAATTTACCAGCACGATCTTGGTACAAAGCAGAAAGTTCTACTCCGGTATTTTTTACCCGACCAGCATTAACATCTGGAGGTAATAAGAAACCAGAAACAGCAGAAATTGGCACTCCAACAAGAATGTCAGAAGTCTCTTTCTGAAAGAAGTCTACGCTCATATCCACCTTACCTTCTAGTAATCGAACATCTAAACCAACACCTGTTTGTGTACTTGTTTCCCATTTTAGATTAGGGTTAGAAAATACAAATGGAGTAGGAGCAGCAGTTACTGACTGAGCAGCACCTAAAGGATAAAGTGAAGTTAGACCTAAAGTACTTAAGTAAGCAAAGTTGGTACCTGTAAATTGGTTACCAGATTGTCCCCAAGCAAGTCTTAGTTTGACTTCATCAAACAAGTCACTGTTTTTCATAAAGTCTTCTTCAGATAATCTCCAACCAACAGAAACGGATGGGAAGAAAGCACTACGATTTTCTTTAGAAAAACGAGAAGTAGCATCTAATCGACCGTTAACGGTAATTAAATATTTTCGGTTATAGCTGTAAGCAATACGTCCAAGGAAACCTCTTAATGCCCACTGATCCGCTTCTTGACCAACCGCAGAAGTTGCGGCAGTATTTACTAGAGTGACGGCAGGACTTAAGAATCCACGACCTTGTCCACGTAAGCGGTCAAACTCAAAGTTTGTTTCTTCATGTCCAACTACAACTGTTAAGTCGTGTGCATCAAAACTATTGGTATAAGTAAGGGTATTAGCAATGTTAGTGGTTAATTCCGTAGGCTTAGAAACTACCTTTAGAATAGAACCATTATTGGCATTACCGAAGTTGTAAATACCATTAAACCAACCACCTTCACCAACAGAGTAATCCAAACCAAATTGAGTTTTGAATTTCAGGTTTTTCATCAGTTCAAGTTCACCATAAACACTACCCAAGATACGACGGGTGTTTACGCGCGTTTCGTTATTAGCTAAATCATTTACTCCGATAATCTGCGTAGCAGAACCTGCGGCATCACCAGCATTGCTAGCATCAATGACGGTAAAGTCTCCGTTGGCATCATAAATAGGAATAAAAGGTGCATTTTGAGCAGCGGCAAATGCCGGAGCACGACCTGGCTCAGATTGAACAAGACGATCTGTAAAAGAAACATTTACGGACTGTCCTATTTTGATTCGATCACCCACTTTGATGTCCGCATTTGCTTTTACAGAGTAGCGTTCAAAAGCAGTGGCCAATTCGATACCATCTTGTTTGAAGTATCCACCTGAGATATTAAAGTTCATGCGTTCTGTACCACCACTAGCAGAGATATTATGGCTTTGCATTCCTGCTGTTCCGAATACCTCATCTTGCCAGTTTACATTTGGGTTATTAGCAAAAGAACTAAAATCACGGCCTAATTCAGATTGTAGCGAAACGTATTCTCCTACGTCTAAAACGTCTAAAGTTTTACGAACACTTTGGATTCCGAAATAACCATCATAAGTCATGTTGGTACGACCTTCTTTACCACGTTTAGTGGTTACGATGATTACCCCGTTGGCAGCACGAGCACCATAGATAGCAGCAGCAGAAGCATCCTTCAGTACATCAATAGATTCGATGTCACTTGGGTTGATTCCAACAAGTGGATTACTTTCTGTGTTGGCAGCGGTGTTGACAGTAATGTTGGTCGTCTGAACGATTGGCACTCCATCTACTACCCATAGCGGTTGGTTATTACCAGTTGTACCGACTCCACGAATACGGACATTGATTGGAGAACCAGGCGCCCCACTACGGTTAGATAATTGTACACCAGAAAGACGACCACGTAAGGCTTGATCGGCAGTTAATACTGGAGTAGCAGAAATTTCTTCTGCGCTAATAGAACCAACGGCTCCGGTCAAATCGACTTTACGTTGTGTACCGAATCCAACAACGACTACTTCTTCAAGTTCTAGTCCTTCTTTCATGACAACATCGATCGAAGATCGACCGTCTACTGCAATCTCTTGCGGAGTATAACCGGTATAGCTAAATACGAGGATGGCACCATCGGCGACTTTAAGTGCATACTTACCTTCGATATCGGTAACGGTTCCATTGGTTGTACCTTTTTCGACGATGTTTACACCGATAAGACCATCTCCAATGTCATCTTTAACGATCCCAGAAACTTGTGCAAAAGCAGAAGCAGTTAGGAAGAAAAATAGGAGGGGTAGTACTACGTTTTTTGAAAAACTGTGCAAGTGGAACCGGGTAAGCAACCGGGGCCAACGAACATTTTGGTAGTTCTGATTTTTCATTAATTTTTGTTTTTTTTGAATAATAACAATCTGTAAAAGACTGTTGTTGGTTTAATTAATCTGAGCTAAGTAGAAATATCCATTTAGCTGATTCTTACTGATTAAGAGGCCTAACTATTTTTAATTAATAGATCCTCAATCAAATAGGTTAGATAAAAAAAATCTGTTTTTCATTTCATACATTTCATACATTTTAGGAGTTAGTAAATTTGATTTATTAAAAAAGCATAGTTAGTTCACTTTATAATGAAGTCCGCCGAATGAGCTGACTTGGGATAGATTCTTGAATAAGGTTTCGGTTTTTAATAAATTCTGCTGCTTTAATGGCCATGGCTTCAAAATCAGTAGAAAACGTAGTGATCCCTCCACAGATGATTTCTTTTACAGGATTATTATTATTAGAAACACAACCGATATCCTTTCCTATTTCTAGATTTTTTTCTTTTGCATCTTTCAAAATATTCCATAAATCACCATCCCCAATCGTGTAATAGACCGTACTTTTTTCTAAGCTTCCTTGTTCATACTTGCTGCGGACTGCTCCCTTTATCCCCGTATCTCGCAAAAACTGTTCGTAGGCACGAAGGATCTCGACAGGGTAGTCGGAATCAGGTTTAAAGAACAAAACGATTTGACTGAATTTTCGGATGCTAGGTTCAAGCTCCTTGAGTGCGAGATAAGTAGCTATCTCAAATTCCTGGGTGATATGCGCGTAATCACCTTCCAAGTTTTGGAATCGATCCACCACCAATAATTTATTTCGAGGGATCTTATTTAAAAGAAAAACAGATCTTGGATGGGGGATAGGAGCAATAACATACATACCATACTTGCCGGCAATATTTCCCAAGATGGTTTCATATATTTCGATATTATTATGGTGGAAATAAATATCCACTTGAATGTTTTCACCAACTCCTTTTCTAAAAGCATTATAGAAAGTCTCTTGGAATGGATGAAAGGCATAAAGCAATAAGGCGACCTTCATGGTCAGCTCTGTATCTTCGTTGACCACAAAATATCCTAGCCTATTTTTAGACTCAATCAGTCCTCGTTGCTTTAAATCATCATAGGCTTTGACAATGGTTTTTCGAGCAAATCCTAGTTCTCGCACCATAATATTGACAGAAGGAAGCATACTTCCTTGGATAACAATACGGTCGTCGATGGCATTAATAATTCCATTGACTAATTGCTCGTGCTTCGAAAAACTAGTAATCTCCTCTAATTCTTGAATTTTATTGAAAATGGTGACCATTAATTAATCTATGTTAGATTTTGCTTATGTAAGTGTAATAAGTACACCTTGTACTATGCTATCCTATGATACTGTTAGCACAAACATAGAGAATTTTTATTGGAATAAAGAAATATTACCATATAAAATTTCATATCTAAAGAAGGAAATTTTAAAATCTTTTTTTGTGTTGAGAAAGGAGAGGGATCTGATTTTTCGAAAAATGTGGATTTTTTGTATATTGTTGAATGTAAATAACTTATAATCAGGCATTTAGGTGAAATTTCTTTAAGTTGAGTAGGGTGGCTTTGACCTGGGTACTTTTGAAAACTTATCCAACAATTTTTTTATATTTGTTGGAGATTAACACTATTTGCAAATCGAGAGGTGGAAATATATTTTTTAACGAAATAATATATTTCAATTGATTTTCTGATAAATAGCAAGAATCAAGCGGCAAGTAGCACCTTCCAAGGCCTTTTTTTATTAATTAGAAATTTAACTCTTGATTCGCAAACTATAAAAAAACACTATGTCAAATTATAATTCCAATAATGGCTCGATTAAAGGCGGAAATGGTCTGAAAGCCAAGGTGGGTATCTTTATTTTGCTCGGAGCAGGCTTATTATGGCTCTTTAATACGTTTACAGGTCAAGATTTGTCACCGCAAGATGTGATTGAAAAAGTGACTAAACCCGAGAAAAACCATCCTAATAATAGCGATGGGCCGAAGGGCCCTGGTGAACCAGCAGATGTGTCAGAAGTATCCAATGATGTGCTGCCAACGGTAAACCTAGGAAAACTGGTAAAACATAGCTATTACGCACTATCTTATGTGGAAGAACATGAACAACCAGAGTGGGTTGCTTACGAATTGACGCGAGAGAATTTATATCCAAACGCCAAGCGTAAAGATAATTTTCGACCTGATCCACGAGTCCCCAAAGGATCTGCTTCTAAGCGAGATTATCGAGGGAGTGGGTATGATCGAGGACATCTAGTTCCGGCGGGAGATATGACGTTTAGTGCCAAGGCGATGTCAGAGACTTTTTATCTGTCAAATATGAGCCCACAAGTCCGTAACTTTAACGGTGGAATCTGGCGAGAACTAGAGGAATCGACGCGGTATTGGACCAAGAAATTTGGCCGATTGTATGTCGTAACTGGTCCGGTTTTGACGGGAGAAATAAGAGAGAAGATTGGTGGTAATGGCGTTTCCGTTCCTGATCAATATTATAAGGTACTACTGGATTTAGATGAACCAGAAATTAAAGCGATAGGATTTTTAATTCCAAATGAGGTGAGCGTAGATCCGCTGAAAGCTTATGCGATTCCGATTGATGAGATTGAAGAATTAACGGGACTAGACTTTTTTAGTAATATTATTGATGATCCAAAATTGGAAGCGAAGCTTGAGAAGGGGCATAATATTCGGCAGTGGAGTTTTAGTAAGAAGTCTTATGAAAGGCGGGTGCAGCAGTGGAATAAGCGGTAGGGGAAATAGTCAGGAATCCAAAAGTAAAAAAGTCAAGCAATGAGAAGTCAAGTATAGGGAGCGAAATTAGAATTCCACTTTATGGATAAATATAAAAACAAATACCGTACAGCGTCTACTCGACTCCAAAATTGGGATTATGCCTGGGCTGGAGCCTATTTTATAACGATTTGCACTAAAAGTCGGAAATGCTATTTTGGAGATGTAAAAAACGGAAATATGGAATTATCACCGATTGGGGCAACTGCGGATGTGTTATGGTATGAGATAAAAAATCATTCAAAAAATGTAAGATTGGGTGAATTTGTGGTCATGCCGAATCATATCCATGGTATTTTGATTTTAAATGGTGATGCAAATGATGTTGATGCTTCGGACGATGCCGTTGATTCGGACGATGCCGTTGATTACGTAGAGACAAGGCATGCCTTGTCTCTACGTAATCAACAACGCCCCAAATCCAAAACAACCTTATCATCAAAAAACATTGGACAACAACGTTTTCAAAATCAAGGAAAAAATACAGTATCCTCTATCATTGGTGGATACAAATCATCGGTCACGAAACATGTTAGGCGAATGGGTTTTGAATTTGCATGGCAACCTCGTTTTTGGGATCATATTATCCGGAACAAAAACGAGTACCATCGTATTGCAAAATACATTACCAATAACCCACAAAAATGGGAAGACGATAAGTTGAATGGAGGAATAGGAAATAAAGTTTTGGAGTCATTTGCTATCTATGGAGAAGAACCTTGGATGATATAACAAAAAATAATGGAATCGTTTGCTATTCATTGGAGTTATAACTTAGTT
>CALGJS010000335.1 GCA_937927835.1 uncultured Saprospiraceae bacterium
GAAATCAAACCATTGAATCGACCTGCTTCATCTAATCTTACGACTAACTGATCTGCAATAATGACATATCCATTGGTCAATGATTCTTTGTTACAATCTCTAGATTCACCGCTATATACCGTGATTCCGTTACCGTTGGCAAAGTCCTGATTGGTGAGGTCTTCTTCCGCAACTGCAATATCTTTAGATTCTGCAAATTCATTACAAGATCGGTTGTAAACGCCAACCTTCGTCAAGGTGTTTGCAGCAACTTTGAAGTTATAGGCTCCTCTAGAATTAGAGTAGGTAAATCGAGTTGTTCCGGTACTAACGTTGCGCAAAGCCACTAAAATATTTCCAGCTGGTTCACTTTCTTTAAATACGGTTCCTGAAATATCAATTTTTTCATCCATATCCGCGATGGCCCATTGTCCAAATTCACTTACCTGAGCTATATAAAATTGTCCTTCTATCGTTGCGGTTCCTTTTTCTTTCCAGATACCTTCTATTTCATCAAATAGCCAAAGCGCTACCGTATTAGGTGCATTATTATCTGATACTGGAATGCTAATTTTAAATGTTTTATTAGAAGCGATATCTAAAGATCCTCGAGAATCATCTTCTGCATCAACAAGGAATATTCCGTAAGGGATCAAGCCTTTTTCTTCTCCATTTTCATCTTCTCCAATAAAATCTCCAGGCATTTGGAAACTAAGATTAGGATCTGTAAGATTCCACATATTCGCATAGAAAGTCGCTTCTCCTTCATAATTAGCAATACCATCCGTTGGAATTTCAAGTACTGCACCGTCGGGAAGACTAAATGTCTCCCCGGCAGTAACAGCGAACGTTCCGATTTCTTGCTTACGTGTTAAAATGAAGTTTAAATTTATTTGCGAATTAACCTTTGCGGTTAACGTTCGTGAACTTTCGTAATATGCTGATTTGTTAACCCTAACGTATGCTTTTTCGATATTTACGGTTGCATTATCTAAAAAGTAGACACCGTTGATATCTGTTTGTACTTGTCGATTGCCGACAGCTACGGTAGCACCATTGATTGGTGTACCCGACTCGTCAATCACCAATCCCGCGAATCCGGATTTGACGAATTGTTCTGGTTCAGAGCTATTTGGGACGAAAAAATCTGCGTCTTTATAGCATCCTACAACAAGGACAAGGGTTAGTAAATAAATAATTTTTTTCATAAGACAACTTTTTCTCACTTTTCTTCTAGACGCTTTTACGTTGATTATCAGTTAATTGACGTAAAAATTAGCTTTATATTTATTGCTGTATATAAAGAAGATACCCTGAAGTGGAATTATGCTGCCTGAGTTGGTAATTTTTTTTAAAAAAAATTAAAAAACTAGACATTTCTTCCATTTGCCGCCTCCCAGCCTCCTGAAGGAGTAGCAACAAACCCGCAGTCCAGTAGTTTAAAAATTTAAAAAACTAGATTTAGCCCTATTCTACCATTGACATTATCAGCGGCGAAGGGCTGAAAGACGTGAATAATATTGTCTGTAGCGGCGAAAATTTGTACTGGACCAAGTTTAATGGTGGTATTTAGGCCAATATTGGTAGCCGATTCAAAGCGATAAGCATAATTAACACCTAGATTGATCATTTTGTGTAATTGTGCTTGTGCACCTAAGGAATAAGCTTGTCGGTTTTTGCCTCGAAAGTTTTCATTATAGAATAATCCGTGTAATGACAGTTTTTTCGTCAACTGGTAACCAACACTAAAATAAATACGAGAAGGAAGCTCCGTATCATAGGTTCCATCGCGAGAGGTGAAGTTAAAGAGATTGTCAAAATTGAGTGTATCGGTCGCATTGGTCAGATTGAGACTATCTCCTTGTAGAATATCAGAGAAATCTATTTTCACTCCTTCGTAAAGTTTGGTGCCTTTACTTTCAAGAATTTGCGTGTTATTTTTCCAATTTATTTTTGCAAGGCCATCGATCCAACTTAGATTGATAGATAATTTATCTATTGGTTTGATATGAATTCCTAAATCTAAGGCAAATCCAGTGTTAGAAGAAAATCCTTTGCTAAGCGATTCAAAATCAAAATCAAACCCGTTGACATCATATTTTAGAATACCTGTTGTGTTTAGCTGATAGTCTGTTGTGACGGTCGTTTGATAAAATTCGTCAGAAGTTTCTAGATAGGCGTCTTTTCTTTTCGTTGTTGTATTTCCAATACCAAAAAGAATTTTCGGACGTACGGCAAGATTAATTTTATTATTTACTTGATAAGATAATCCTAGTCCAATAGAATGATAAGCATCTTGTTGTATTTCTGGACCAATGTTTACTCTTTGGCCAATATACTGTGCATTTCCTTCTCCAATTAACTTTGGATACGTATCTGGATAAAGGAAAGAACTATGAAATCGAACTTCATGATTCACTTGAAATCCAAATTTTCCTTTTCTTAAAAAAAAGGACACGGTTTCTACTTCTAAATTAGTAGCCAATTCATTCTCAGGACTTAGCCCTTCAATCCATTTACCAAAGTCAACATTTAACCCTCCATCAGGATTGTCTTGAAAGATATCATTAAAATTTCCACTGCTATGATATAGGTTAAAACCAACATTCGGCAAACCTATTACTAGATTATTATCAGGTAATAAGGCCGGATTGGTACGAGCAGCAGCAATATTGTCGGACATAAAATGCAACGATAATTCGTCTTGCGCAGTAATGCTAAAAATCGAAATAAAGAAGTATGCCGTTAGTATTAAATTTTTTTTCATCTCCCTGTTTTATTAGACACTATTCTATACTACTAAAGATCTTTTCCATTTCTCGCCTCGCAGCTGCAAACCCGGAAATATCCAGTAGTATTAACTCTATTATTTAACGAGTTACTCCTACCTTTAATCCCATTCCTATTTTCACCCCTTGATCTGCAGTAACTCGAACAGAACGCATTCCAGCTTCAGGCGTAGAAAAACGTGCTCGCAAGAATAGATTCCGTGCTGCTTTAATTCTTTCAAAGCGTTCTTCGGTTACTCTAGCGAAAGCTTCTTCAGTGCTCGTTTCTATTGTATTTCCATCTACATCCACGGTAGCCGCTGTAACGACAGGTGTAATTTCGGTAAACAGAGAGTCAATAATACGCTCATTCTCATCAGCAAAAAATAATTGTAAATCAATATTTAATGGAATATTATTTTCGGAAAACAATTTAAATTCTGCATAATCAACATCTCCATATTCTTCGAAATCTACATCAAAATCAAATCGTTCTACTTTAATCGTATCGAAGACATTATAATTTGATACTGCCCCAAAAACCGGTAGTACTACTTCTACCTGTACCGATAATAAACTCGAATCCGTCATAAAGCCACGAATCGCAGTATTTCCATCGGGATTGGTCAATCCATCAATATCGTAATCAACTGCTTTAGGAACGGCTTCTAATAAATCTACTAGATTGGAATTTTCGTTATTAAAAGAAAAATTGGTTTCTTTAATACAACCTATTTCATCCGGTTGAGGATAAGCAAAATCAACTCCTGCCTGGATGAAAGGACTCGACAACGGGAATATTTCATCATTGACAGAAATGACATCCAAGACATTAATCGAGGATCGGACTGGAAAACCAAAAGAGTTTTTAACTAAAAAATTAATCGTTGGATCTTCAAATCGAAGGGTACCTTCTGTCCAATTTTCAAAGAAATCAATTTCGATAGTATCTCTATCAAATTCAAAAACTTGATTGCCTAAATATCCTTGAATAAAGGACGCCGTAACATCTGTAAAGAAGACCAAAAATCCTGATAATGTATCTCGAAATCCACTCACTTCACGGAAAGCATGATATTCTACATAAATAGAATCTTCTGGCACATCAAGTACATAGCCCGTTAAGTCAAGCGGCGTTAATAAACCGCCTTGAACTGGTAAACTACCTGTATAAGGAGAAGTATTAAGGGTATGCGAGAAGATTTCTCCATCTTTAGTCAAAGAAGGAATAGAAACAGAAACAGTGACAGCTTCCTCGTGATCAGAGGCAAAAACATATCGAAATCCACCAGATTTTAAAATTGCATAATCTAAGGTTACCCCATTAGGAGCAGCAAACGGCAGTGCTGAAACGGTATCTACAAGAGGTAGAGGAATTCCATTAATAAAATCAAGCACCGCAAAAATATCTTCACTTCCACTAGAGGTAAAATCACCAAAATAACGAAGAATGGCTTGTCCGTTTTCATCAAAGAACACACTAGAATTTTCATCAAAATTTTCTAGTACCTCTCCCATCTCAAAACTAGTTGATAATAAGGGAATTGCGTATTCCGCATCAATGCCTGTGACCTCTAAATTGTCTAAATTTTCCAGTTTTTGACAGCCAGAACTAACAAGTGCACTAAGGATCAATGCCAAAAGAAAAAATCTATTTATTTTCATTGTTTGTGATTTCGCCATTTCAAACTATTTAACGACTTAGAGCTTATCTACACCTTCATTAATTGGCTGCAATTATGAAAAGCTCTTGCAATAGTATATAAAAGTAAGGGTATTTACGCTAAATTAACAGTTATTAACGATAGAAGCGTCTGATAAACGCCAGTTAGAAGATTTAAGTAATTTCAAGATTAAAATCAAAAAAATAATTTATTGTTAGTAGTAGTGTTATTTTTTTTTTATCTTTAGAAAAATTAACCAAATGGCCTGTTACTTTCTATCAGGTATTTAGGAACGGTAACAAAATAAGTTTACATTCTATTTGTTCTTTTTTCCTACTACTACATTAAAAAGCGTTTGATACGCTAGCATCAAGCAATCTCAGGATGCTATGTACCAATTACGTTTTTTGCTTTGTACAAGAAAAAATAACTGTGTAAAAAAAACACTTTATTACTGTACCATTCCTGAAAAAAACAGGCCGCAAAAAACAATGTTTATGGTCAAGAAAATTGCCTTAAAAAATTCAGATGAAAATGTATTAATTGACGAAAAAGTGCTCCAAGCAATCTCCAAGGAGCCAAGGTTAAAGAAAATGAATTTCATCGAAAATCTCCGCCGTCATTCTAGCGGATGTGCCGTTTTTCAAAAAGTTACTTCTAACAAGAAAAACAAAACTTACAAAACAGAAACGATTTATCTCCATCGTCTGGTTGGAGAAAAGTTTCTCAGTAAACAACGAAACAAGCTCCACAATTTAGTCGGTGCAAAAAATGGCAACAAGCTCGACTGCCGTTTAGAAAACTTAGAATGGCGGTCTCGCGCTACGGCTAGTAGAACTCGTAGAACCACCAGTAAAACTGGATACACTGGAGTTTATGAAGAGAATGGAAAATTCCGAGCAGTCATTTCTATCGATCAACAAACCACGCATATCGGTGTTTACGCTACTGCTCAAGAAGCAGCCATGGCGTATAATAAACGGTCTCGTGAACTTTTTGGCGATTCTGGAAAATTGAATCTGATTAGAAAAGAGTAATTATGGGAATCGGGAGTTAAATTTCTCGTTAATGATCAAAAAGGGTTTTAGAAGATGCTTCTTGCTGCTCGCTATTTGCTTCTTGCTCCCTTCTATCGTATTATTTGACGCGAGTGAAGTTCAAATGTTATGTTCGTTAAAGTAAAAAAGCTTTAAGTAATAAGTAATAAGCCCCATCAAGGGTGAAAAACACGCTAATTGAGGGGGCTTACTACTTACTACTTTTAAGTGCAAAAAAATCAAATTCCACTTATCTGCTCTTAATCAAAGGTTTAAAACTCGGGGTGACTCATGCGAATCAGGAGTTAAATTTCTAGGTAATTTAAAGATGAAAAATAAAATCAGGGAATCAACGCATTTTCTAGTTGTTGGTCATTTTCTTTACAACTCCACCGTTTCTGCCAAATCAGGAATTTCTACGGATTTAAATCCTTTCTTTCCTAAATATTTGACCAGTGCTTCTTGTCGATCAATTTCTCCATGTACGAGGAAAATTTTCTTGATTTTCTTTTTTTGATTTTTAATAAAATCATAAATCTCACTACGATCGGCATGTGCTGAAAATGAATCCATAATTTCGACATCCATCAAGACGGGTTTCCACTCTCCAAATAATTTTAGTTTGTCAATCCCATCTCGCAACATGCCACCTGGTGTATCCGGTGAACAATATCCTACGATCAATAAAGTATTTTTAGGATTGTCCATATTGTTAAACAAATGATGTCTAACTCGACCGGCATTCATCATTCCAGAGGAGCTGATAATAATCGCTGGTTCTTTTGAATCATTCAATGATTTAGATACTTCTACTTGACGTACATAAGTCAGGGTATTAAAACCAAAAGGATTGTCATCAATCAATAAATATTCATTTAAATCATCATCATAACATTCAGGATGTGATCCAAAAATAGCCGTAGCATTTACGGCCAATGGACTATCTACGTATACTGGAATTTTAGGCAACTTACCAGCTGTTTCCATCTGATCCAACATATAAACGATCTCTTGCGTTCTTCCTACGCTAAAAGCGGGAATGATGAGTTTACCTTTTTTCTCAACACAAGTCTTTTTTATAATCGAAAGGAATTTTTCTATTTCTGCTGGTTTGCCTTCATGATCTTTATCCCCATAGGTAGATTCACAAATCAGATAATCCAACTCAGGCATCGGCTTTGGATCTCGTAAAATTGGTCGATTGGGTCGTCCAATATCTCCCGAAAATCCAAAATACGTTTCTTTACCATCCTCGCCAGTAATTTTTAGCGTGACACTTGCACTACCCAAAATATGTCCAGCATCTCGAAATAGGACTGAAACTTCTGAATTAATTTCATACCAACGATCGTAACTATTACTAACAAATTGCCCCATCGCCTGTGGTACATCATCACTCTTGTAGAGTGGCTTTCGCATCGGCTTACGAGATTTCTTTCTTTTCTTTAATTGCCTTTTATTAAAATAATCTGCGTCTCTTTCTTGGATTTTAGCACTATCCAAAAGCATGATGGCACACAAACTACGGGTGGCGTGGGTACAGATGATATCTCCGGTAAAACCGTCTTTGACTAGCTTAGGAATTCGTCCGCAATGATCTATATGTGCATGCGAAAGAATCATACAATCAATCTGAGCAGGCTTGAAATACCAATTGGCATTAAAATCCGCCATATCTTTTCTCCTTCCCTGATAAAGACCACAGTCCATTAAGATGGTATATCCCGAATCAAGGGTAAGTAAATGTGCACTTCCGGTAACCTGTCGCGCCGCACCACAAAACTGAATTTTCATTATATCTTTATTTTGATTAGGCGGGAAAGATACGGAAAAATATGTTTTGAGCAATGAGATTATATAAAAACACGCTTAAACCTAAGTGCTTTTTCTTAGATTACGCCATTTATACTTTTTATAAGTGGCGTAATCTATGTATTTTTACTAACATTAAGCCATTTATATAAAAAACTACTTATGAAATCTATACAATTGGTAGGAAGAAAAGAGGAGCAGAAAATTCTGAAGGATGCCTTAAAATCTGAACGTGCTGAAATGATTTCAATTATTGGCCGTAGAAGGGTTGGAAAAACTTTCCTGGTCAATACCATTTATGAGAATCAAATAGATTTTGAAATTACCGGTATTCAATATGCGAAAAAGAAAGAGCAGTTGATGAATTTTGGTATTGAACTCGCTAAGGTTGTAGATAGTAAATTCCCCATTAAAGAAATGACAAGCTGGATTGAAGCTTTTCATTTCTTATCTCAATATTTAGAAGAGAAAAAGAAGAAAGGAAAACTCGTTGTCTTCTTGGATGAATTACCTTGGTTAGCATCTCGTAAATCTGGTTTTTTAAAAGGTTTAAGTTTTTTTTGGAACAGTTGGGCAGTCAAACAAAACATCGTTTTAGTTATTTGTGGTTCAGCAGCCTCTTGGATGATAAAAAAAGTCGTAAACCATAAAGGAGGATTACATAATAGAATTACGAAAAGAATTTCACTCAAACCATTTACACTGAGTGAAACGGAAGATTTTTTTCAACGAAAAAAAATAAATTTCAATCGCTATCAATTGCTGCAACTCTATATGGCGATAGGTGGTGTACCTCATTATTTAGAAGAAGTAAAAGGTGGAAAATCTGCGACTCAAAACATCAATCAAATTTGTTTTTCAGAAAATGGATTACTTACTGATGAATTTCCAAAACTATATCATTCTTTATTTGAAAATGCAGACCTGCACGTTAAAATTGTAAAAGCATTAGCAAAAAAAAGAAAAGGTTTGACACGTCTGGAAATTATTAGTTCAGGAAAAACACCAAATGGTGGAAGTTTAACTAGAGCTTTGGAAGAATTAATTCACTCTGGATTTATTACCCAATATTACCCTTTTGGAAAACATAAAAAAGATAGTTTGTTTCGCTTGACAGACGAATACTCTTTATTCTATTTGAAGTTTATTGAAAAAAATAAAAGAGAAGGAGAAAATATCTGGAAAGAACTTAGCCAAACCAATACTTACACTAGTTGGGCAGGATATACCTTTGAAAGTATCTGTCTTAAACATCTTCCTCAGATTAAAAAATGTCTAAGTATTGCAGGTATCTATTCTACCTCTTCTTCTTATTTTAAAAAAGGTACGATGAAAAACGAAGGTCTCCAAATTGATCTACTAATCGACCGCAATGATAAATCCATCAATATATGTGAAATGAAATTCTATGACGATGAAATAGTTTTGACAAAAAAAAATGCAGCAGATTTACAAAAAAAGATTTCACTCTTCAAAAAATATTCTAAAACGAAAAAACTTATTTTCCTAACGCTGGTCACTACTTTTGGTTTAAAATCAAATCAACATAGTATCGGTTTAATTGATAATGTAGTGACAATGGAGGATTTATTCGAAAAGGGTTAACCCATTTTAGGCTTTCTGCTGCCCTGCTCGTAATGACTACTTCGTACCGTTCAGCCATTTTTCTGATCTGCTTTTTAATTGATCTAAACTGATATATTTTCCGGCTTTGGCATCGATTAGTTCCTGCTTTAATATCGCTTTCAATTCTGGAGCAGTCGTAGGATTTCCGTGAGCATCATAACCAATAGCTGTGCCTTCCTCTGTTTCAGAATACGCTTCTACTAATGCGTAGATCATTTTTAATAGACGTTCGTCTGCCTCCGTCTATTTGCTTTAACAAGGCCGCTTTTATTTGCGCTGTACTCATTGAATGATTAATTTGATTTGTAACTATATTTATATAAAGTTAACGATTTTTTTATAAAAAATATTTTGACTAACAACTCAGCACTCATCCTATCCGTCACCTCAGAATTACTTATATAAAAAATTGACGTTTGTCCATTTATCTGAGCTGCTAACTATTTTTCATCTTATAAGGATTCCCTTGAATTTTGCCACCAATTAACTCGCCTTGTAATGCAATATTTTTATCCAATGCCATCAGCTTTTCTTCTAATTCATATTGCCGAAAGATACTCCAAAGGGAGTTTTTCTCATCTTCTACCAATTCTAAATTTTAGACCAAAACAGAAACTACCTTCAGATCTATATCGACCTGAAGGCAGTATTCAACCTAAATTTTAAACTAAAAATATCTTACTGTCTCACTTTTATACCACCGTAATTAAGGCGGGCTTTAATGACTTTTGCTTGATTTTTATCTCCCACAAATCCTTTTACTTCTCGTTCTTGGCCATCTTTAATTTCTTTAACGACCGTCAATTCAGAAGGATATCGAATATTTGCATATCGGGAAGAAGCATCTAATTGATAATGCGTTCCTTCTTGTACTTCAATTTTATAGTCAGTGTAGCGGCCTCGTATTTCTAAAGCAGTAAAAGCTTGGTCTAGCATTTCTACGCTTGCGCTACCATACTCTAAATCAAAATCTGCCCAGTCCTTTAGATGTGTCACGGTATAATCGCTATACTTTGCTGCTGCACGTACCGAGTTGGCTACCTTAATATGTACATCATCATATTTTCCGATATTATGATAGTCTTTTACCATTCCTAAATGATAGTGATCGTACTTTGTTTCTGAACGTACATCTTCCGCTTCGTCGATCGTCACTGAAGAATATTTACTAAGAATATCTACGTTTCTAGCGGTACCAACTTTTACTTTACTATACTTCACTTCCAAATCCAATTTGTGGGCACCGACAATACTGGCATTACCATAACCGAGCATTAGTTGCACATCATTGTCAACTTGATCTAGTTGAATATTTCCGTACTTGATTTCTAAATCAACTGCTCCTTTAAGCGCAGCAACGTAACTATCACCATACTTATTGAATAAACCCAATTGATTTGTTTTCGGCATATAAACCTGGTAATTAATTTTGTAATTATCATTGGACGATCCACCCCACCAGGAACTCCAACCGCTTTTAGATGCGATCTCCGTGGTCGCACTGACAAAGTCACGGCTGCTATTAAAGTCTACGGTAACTCGCTCAAAAACATCGTTTGCTTTATCTTGGCTATGTGCATCTACCGTGATGACTACCTCGACTTTCACCTCATTGTTGTCCCAAGTTTTTATCTCCACCTTACCGTGACGGTTGCTAATTTTCACCGTTCCGTCGGCCGTGATAGGAAACTGTTTATTGATGGTTTTGGTATACTCTCTTTTTGCACAAGTTTGCTGACACTTAATTAAAGTATCCCGAACCATAATGCCGTCAGTTGCCTGACTGGTCCAACTTGCCATCATCAGGCAAATAAGGAGGGTTAGTAATTTATATGTTTGTTTCATCAGAATTATTTTTATTATTTTGACCTTTTTTATTCTCTAAATTTTCTAATACCTTTTCTAAAATTGCTGCTTTTGCTTGATAGCTGTTGATCATCGCATTGATCACCTGTTCTTCACTTCCAGCCGGTACTGATTTTAGCTCTTCGGCTAGTTCTTCCAAGTGCTCATCAATCTGTGCTAGATCGGGTGCAATATTTTTACGTTCATTATAGTGAACTAGTTTGGCTTCTGTACTTTTTATTTGCGTTTCGTAGTAAGATTTCATGTCTTCTACTTCGCGAGATATTTCACTATCAGAAGCTAGATTTTCCTGGATGCCATTTCCAGAACTAAGCTGGCTTCCCAAGATTGCTCCCACACCAAGCAGTAAGACCACGGAGGCTGCCATGGTGACTATTCTCCATAAACTTATACTTCGACCAGTCTGCTGCGTATCCGTATCGCTTTGCGCCTGAGTGCTTAGTTCTTTATCAATAGCAGCCCATACCTTCAGGCTGGGAACTGCATCATCAAATGCTTCCCGATTTTCCCGAATGTAATCTTCTAATTGATCTTTCATAAAATGTTGATTTGTTGAATCGTTGATTTGTTGAATCTGGCTACTGTGATTTATAAGAAGACAGATTTTTCAACGTTTCAATAATTTTTAAATAGGACTTATTCCACAAGTAAAAATTTTAATCTAAAAATTTATATTATACTTATCGTTATTGAAGTTTTTAAACAACTTCATTTTTTCATCATTCCGACAGTGTCCAAATCAAGGAACCTGCTTTTTATAGTAAACCTAGTATTCTGAACATTAAACTATAAATCAATTCAACGACCTGCCTGCCGGCAAAGGCAGGTTCAACAGTTCAACGATTCAACATCTTAATTTCTTGCAACTCCTTGGCTTAACATTTCTCTTAGTCGTTTTTTAGCTCGACTGTACTGTGATTTGGAGGTCGCTTCGCTTACATTTAGTATTTCTGCAATTTCTTTGTGATCATAACCTTCCAATGTATATAAGTTAAAAAC
>CALGJS010000336.1 GCA_937927835.1 uncultured Saprospiraceae bacterium
GATGATTTTGAGTTTTTAGGTTGGAAACCTTTTGCAAAAAAAGGAATCATCATTCATGAATGTCCGGGAGACCATCGGACGATTTTATATCCGGAGAATGGGGAGCAATTGGCCAGGATTTTACAGGATTGTTTGGATGAGATTCATGGTAGAAAGGGATAAAATTTAAACCCTATTATTTAGAATAACCACTCTTAGAAAAATTGGGGAAACTTACGAAAAAAAAGATGTTTGTTATTTTTAATAAAATAAAAAAATCATGGCTTATAAATAAAAAAGGTTGCGTAGAGAACTTATGCTTTTACAATAAAATGATTATTTAATATTCTAAAATATACTCTTATCATATTTAGAAGCAGAGTTATCCGACTCTCGGGTATCCTTATCAAAGGACATCATTAGATGCAAATAAAGTGCTCGCGATCCACGCAAGACTTTTAGATAAGTCAGTGCTGCGAGGAAGATGGTGAAAGCCATTGCTTGATTAGCCGTCCATTCAAAATAAAATACCAAAGTCAGTGCTGGAATCAGCAACATAAAGGCCGTGATAGCATAGGAAATCATAAAAGCACCAAAATAAAAGCCTGGCTCTGGTTCAAAATCCAATTTACAATTCTCGCATTTTTTATACATATCCAAAGGCTTGGATAGCTCCATTGGTTTTTTGTACAAGTCACCTTCTCGACAGCGAGGACACTTGTTATTCCACATGGCTTTGAACGAAAATTTCATAAATGAGTTATTTTTTGAAGCACTTCAAATAAGCGACGATTATGATCGTTTAATTCAAAGATAACGCCTTTTTTATGGTTCTACAATGGCTTTTGTCACCAATTATACTAAAGCTCAACTATTTTACGGTGTAAGGTTATTCTATAAGTAGCCTTAATCTTGGATTGTTTTCCGTTAATTAGTATCTTTGCCACTCTTATTATTGGTTAAGCCAAATTAATTTTTGCCCCTTTGGTTAACCTTATGGTATTCACACACAGATCTTCACCCATTTTACTTTAAAAATCAGCGTTAATTGGATATTTCACTAGAATATCTTTTTTAGTCTATATATTTAAACAAGTGCTTAAAGTACCTTGTTGATTTCAAACAATCATTCTAAAAATACTATGCTCAAAACCCCCTTATCCCTTAATTGGTATTGTTCACTGATATTCCTCTGCTCATTGGCTTGGAATACGACCCTGATGGCACAGATTGAGCCTTTGTGGGATAGAAGTTATGGTGGATCAAGATGGGAAGAGTTAAATAGTGCAGAAGAAACTGCTGACGATGGTTATATCTTAGCTGGATTTTCTTCTTCGTTAGAAAACGATGGAGATGTCACCGCTGCCAATGAAGGAATTGGAGATTTTTGGATCTTAAAAACCAACAGTTTAGGAGACAAAGAGTGGGATGCTCGTTTTGGTGGAGATGGTCTTGATCGAGCCAGTAGTGTCATTCAGACAACAGATGGTGGTTATCTAGTCGGAGGAACTTCTGGATCTGGAATTAGTGGACAAAAATTATCAGCTAATCGAGGACTGGATGATTACTGGATTGTAAAAACGGATGCGATAGGAAATATGGAATGGGAAGCTACCTATGGTGGTAGTGATCTAGAAATTTTATCATCTGTAATTCAAACAGCAGATGGAGGTTATTTGTTAGGTGGTTTGTCGCTATCTGGTATTGGTGGTGAAAAATCAGAACCGAACCTTGGTGGTTTTGATCATTGGATCGTCAAAATATCTCCATTAGGGATCGTAGAATGGGATAAGACTTTAGGTGGCTCAGAAGAAGAACGACTCAACGTGATGCAGATGGCGCCAGATGGACATTTTTTGTTGGGTGGCAGTACCCAATCTGATGCAGGCGATGATATCTCAGATCCTTCTCTTGGAATTAAAGATATGTGGTTTGTAAAAGCGAGTTCAGCAGATGGTTCGATTATCTGGCAACATCGTTATGGTGGATCGGAAGTAGAAGAGATGATTGCTTTTCAGCAAACAATAGATGGTGGTTACTTTTTGGCGGGTGGTTCTAATTCTGATATTTCTGGATCAAAATCCGAAAATAGTCGAGGAGGCCTGGATATGTGGGGAATCAAAATTGATGCTTTAGGAAATAAAGAATGGGACGTAACTTTTGGCGGATCAGAACTCGATAATTGTTATGGACTCAAACAGAATAGTGCTGGATATTACCTATTAGGTGGCTTTTCTGGTTCTGGTGTTGAAGGTGAAAAAACGGAACCGAATTTGGGAGGATGGGATTACTGGATGGTTTATATGGATGAAAGTGGAAACAAAGTTTGGGATCGAACGATTGGTGGATCAGAGAACGATGTAATGTTTAATCTTTTTCAAAACCAAACTGGAGGATATATTTTAGCCGGTGCATCTAGTTCACCGATTAGTGGAGACAAAACAGATGATACCAATGGTCTAAATGATTTTTGGTTGGTAAAGACAGTTTGTGATTTAGAAATCAATCTACGAGATACGATCGTTTGTCAAGACCAACCAGTTTTGTTAGATGCTTTTAATAATAGTAATTGTACAGATTGTTTGTACGATTGGTCGGATATTGGCCGCGGTGATTCCATCCGAGAAATATCTGCCACGGTTGCTGAAAATTATCGAGTCACCATCACCAATACTTCTGGTTGTCAAAAATCTGCTGAAATAAATATTGCAGTAATTAATACGCCTTTCGCAGAATTAGGTGCAGACCAAACAACTTGCGTAGACGATGCGATTATTTTAAATCCTAATAGTCCAATTACTAATACTTTTCTTTGGTCTACCACGGAGGTTTCCCCAACTATTAATACGTCAGTGGCCGATCGTTATTATGTAACGGTAACTGCTTCAAATGGATGTTCCACCGTAGACAGTGTGGAAGTATTTAATAATCCATTACCGATGGTTGATTTAGGACCGGACGTATCTGTTTGTCCTGGAGAGACCTTAATGTTCGATGCCGAAAATTCTGGTAGTACTTATTCATGGTCAAATGGAACGACTGGACAGATGGAAGACTTTAATCCTACTGGCCCTATGTCTATTTTTGTTGCCGTGACGGATAATAATAATTGTGTTGGAAGAGATACCATGGAAGTGTTGGATGTTTACAATCCACCTAGTGTAATTGATTCGACGATCATTTGTAGTTTTGATAACAATAGTTATGTAGTTCAATTTACCGTTGGTGGTGGAGATCCTTTTTCTTATCAAATCGCTAGTAGTATTCCTTTTTCTCAATCAAATAATGTTTATACGAGTGATCCTATTCTACGAGATGATTCTTATAGTTTTGCGATTCGCGATGATCGTGATTGCGCCCCTTATCTTTTTGAAGGAACGGGAGGTTGTCCATGTGCTAGTTTAGCGGGAGAGCCAGATTTGACACCATTAGAAATTTGTGGAGACGATATTGTTAGCATTGATTTTGTAAACCAATTTTTGGATGCCACTGACACCGTAGAATATTTATTGCATGATGGCAATGCAAATATGATCGGAACGATACTTTTGAGAAATAATCAGCCGGAACTAAGTTATAGTTCGATTTTAAATTATGGACAAACTTACTTTTTTACGGCTATGGTTGGAAACGATGGTGGAAACGGTCAAGTAGATTTAATGGATGGTTGTCTTTCCCAATCATCCGGTGTAGCGGTTCAATTTTTTGAAAATCCAGTAGCAAATATTATTTCTCAATCTGGTAGCAGTACTTTGACCTGTGAAGGTGGCGGAAGTAGTCTTGTTTTGTCAGGACAAAATGCCCAACCTATTGGAAATCTTAGTTATTTCTGGTCTACTTCCGATGGTCAAATTACAACTCCTGTTGACGAGATGAATGTTGAAGTAGACGCTGCGGGAATTTACCAGTTGGTGGTTACCAATCTAGGAAGTAGTTGTACCGATACTAGTTTATTTACGGTTAATGCGTCGGTTGATTTTCCAGTAGTTGAGATTTTACCAATTGGTGAATTAACTTGTTTAGATACCGTGATTACATTAAATGGGTCCAATTCTTCCGAAGGAAACCCGTTCGTTGCTCAATGGAATGGAGGAGCTATTACTGGAAATACAGATTTAATTCAAGAGGTCAATCAGCCGGGAACTTACCAATTAGTGATCACTAATACCGACAACGGTTGTACAGAGTCAGCCTCTGTGACAGTAATGGAAAATATTCAATCTCCAACAATCGCAATAGGCGGAAATAGATTTTTAGATTGTGAAACGGCAACTACTTCATTAGACGTACAGATTCTATCTCCGATTTCTCAATTTAATATAGAGTGGACAAATCCTGATGGTTCGTCCGTCTCAACAACAGATTTACAAAGAGAGGTTGATCAAACTGGAGATTACAGTTTACTAGTAACGGATTTGAGAAACGGTTGTACGACTACAGAAAGTTTATCGATTTCGCCTGACCCCGGAGGCCCGACGGATGCGATATTTACCATAGAAAGTCCTTCTTGTTTTGGAGAGGATGATGGGATTATTTTGGTTGACTCCGTTATTGGTGGAGTAGGGCCATTTGTCTTTTCTTTTGGTGAAAATAATACTTATTCGACTGCTGATCAGTTTGGTCGGTTACCCGCTGGTACCTATCCATTGAGTGTTCAAGATATGAATGGCTGTACTTGGGATACAGAAGTTTCGTTAACGCAGCCGAATGAGTTTGTCGTTAGTTTAGATGCAGATCGAGAAATATTATTAGGAGATAGTGTACGATTAAATGGTGCATTTTCTAATCCGTTAGATACTTTCTTTTGGAGTGATACCAGTTTTTTATCTTGTGCAACCTGTCCAAATCCTTTTGCAAAACCACTCAACACTTCGCAAATAGTTTTGACGGCGATTGACGAAAATGGCTGTGAAAGTTCAGATGTGATGCTGCTATCAATTGATAAAGAAAGAAAGGTTTACATCCCTTCTGCTTTTAGTCCTAATGGCGATGGGCTGAATGATCGTTTTAGTATTTATGGTGGAAATGGCATTCGAGAAATTGAGTATCTACAAATCTTCAATCGTTGGGGTGCGTTGGTATTTGAAAGAAAGGAATTTCCTCCCAATGCAGAACCACTCGGCTGGGACGGCACGTTTAAAGGTGAACCTGCCGGTAGTGGTGTTTATATCTATCAGCTAAAAATAAATTTTGTAGATGACTTTGAAGTCTTCTATCAAGGGGATGTGACGATTGTTCGATAGTGGTAGTTTACTGTCCAAGGCACTACGATCAGACAACCTTATTCCTATTCAAGAAACCTTCGATATCAAAATTTTCCAAATCGCTATTTTTCTTTAAATCAAATACGGCAGGAAAGTGCTTGGGTTTGATGTCGACCTTCGCGGCGGCTTCGCCGATTCGTGTGAGTAAGAAAGCATTTTTCGCTTCGGACATTTCATAAAGATCCTTTGGGTCAACGGACTTAAAACCTAATTTTTCCAAAGGCTTTTTCTCTAGTGTCGCATTATATCTCAAATAATGTAAGAGTGGTTTTTCTGTAATTAGATCATTTTTTAAATTTCCTAACTCTCTATCTATTACTTTTGAGGTTGGACTGTTAGAGAAATATTGTAAGAGCATTTCGTTCGTAGCCGTCGCATCTCTCATCAACATAGAAATTACACCACCTGCCCAATCCCAAAGTTTGTTGTCCGTTACCATATCGATCGATTCTTCGTTTTGCCATTGTCCTGTTCCGATGGAAACGATCATTAAATTATCAGCACCTGTGTCCCAATTGAGCTTATAGGATTTTAGTGTTGCAAGTAAGAAGAGCTGAAGAGCGGGATTATTATGCATACTCACACCACCGTCGACAAAGGCTCCTTTTTTACCATTCCCAATATCAATTATTTCAGGTTTGAAATAAGTAGGTGCAGCAGTGCTAGCACGGATTACTTGTCGAACTAAATAATCTTTTGTATACTTATAATACTTTCCTTTCGGGTGATTAAATATCGGCCAAGTACTTCCGGTGTCTGCCCGTTTAGTGACGACACAAAAACCTGTTTTGAGCTGATCACTATTCATCTTCATGTCTCCAAAAATATTTTTTAATTCTTTTTCTAAACCTTTTATTTGAAATTTATAACTCAGTCTTTTGAATATGCCCGTCTTTCGACTGAATATTTTTTCGCCTAATTTGTTATATAAATCTTTTATTTCTGTAGCGGACATACCAATGGCTAAACCGCCAGCGATTATGGAGCCAGTACTTGTTCCTCCAATTAAATCAAAATAATCACAGAGTCGGAAGTTAAGGTTATTGTGTCTTTTTTGGAGCATCTTTTCTAGTCGTTCAAGATAGCCGAGTGTGATGGCTCCGCGAATTCCACCACCATCAAGTGCTAGAATTCTTTTAGGTCCAGGAGCGGAGAGTCTTTTCTTTAAATTCATAAGGTTGTTTTGAGTGGTTTAGTAGGTCTATTCGTTTAAAGTACTTTGCCAAGTTTGATTTTCTTCGCTCATAATACCTTCACAGCGATTTACCAAAAGGGAAAGTACTTGCGATTTTTCGTAAGGTCCAGATTTAGTTAGGAATAGTATTTTTTCGCGTTTTAAGGATTCTGCGGTATTGCGGTAGGTGAGCCATTGTTCTTGGTATTTATATAAAGAGGAGATGCCTTCAAAAAAAGCAATAATTAAACTACCTGTTGCAATCGCAATTTTTATATAAGGAGTTTTATCACTCATTATTCCCGTTAGAAAGGGTAAAATAACAGAGATGAGAATGACGATTACTCGAAGCGTGTAATGTCTTTTTTTTATAACAGCAGATTTTTTTCCGTACCATGATATTTGATCGTCGACTCGTTTCTCTAAGTATTCTTTAATGTCCATGATTTTATAGAGTTTTCATTTTTTGGTCTATCTTTACAAAATCTAAGTACGTGGACAAATTAAACTATAAGTAATGACTGAATCTTTTTGCGCTATTCTGCCCTGCCTGCCGGCAGGCTTACAAAAAGACTCATTATGCTACGGCATAACTCCGGTTTTTGCGCGTTGACTAGCTCAAAAATCTTCTAAGTCATAACTTACATATACTTTTGTCCAAGTACTTATTAAAAATATTCCCCTAAAAATAGTGAAAAACCTGTGAAAAATGGCAGCTAAGATATTTATTTCCTATTCTCATCGTGATGAAGAATTCAAAGATGATTTGCAAATTGGATTAGCTACTTTAAAAAATAATGGACATATCGCAGCCTGGGATGATCGAGCTATCATGGCAGGTGACGAATGGGATCATGAAATTAAAGATGCTTTATACAAGGCCGATATTATCCTGCTTTTGGTTAGCCCCAATTTTTTAGCTTCTCGTTATGTCCGTGAACAAGAAATTAAAATTGCAATGGAACGTCACCATAATCCTGAGGATCCCGCAGTTGTAGTGCCTATCATCATCCGACCTGCAGACTGGAAAGACAACGCATTTTCTCGTCTACAAGCCCTACCTAAAAATAGCAAACCCGTCACTACGTGGTCTAACTACGATGAAGCAATGCTTGATGTAGTATCCGGAATCAAAAAATTGGTGATGCGAAAACCTGTTACACCTCCCTCGATAACACCGACTCCTCCCCAAAATTCTAATTCTAATTCTAATTCTTCAAATCTAGACGCAAATGCACTTAAAGACTTAATTGGTGATGGCAAAACGAAAAAAGTAATTGATGCTTTGTTAGCAAATCAAAACTTAGATGAGGATTTAAGAAATCAGGTGCAAATTTTAAAAAGTAAATTCAGTGCTAATCAAAGAGAACAAATAATGGATACCTTATCTAGCACAGAAATCAGACAGACCAATAATCAAATCAATCGAAGTCTACTTCTTATTTTGAATAATATTTAAATAATTTTTTGTCAATTTTGAAGCCTTGGCATAATCGTTGCCTAAATCTATAAACAACTTTTCTTTTCAACCCTAATATTGCTACGGTTGACAGCCTTTTCTTATGATCAAAATTCTTTGATCAGTAGCCAATTTATTAACATAAATTCATATTTCATAAAATTACATATAAGTGGTATAATCTTTGCCTGATTATACATAGGTTCAGAAATTAAGCCCTGTTACCTATTTCCTGAATGTTTCATTATCCCCACTATTAAAAAAATTATTATTGGATGGTCGATCCCATTTTTTTGTTTTAACAGACTACCAATTATTGATTTAATAATAGAGATTGCCCAAGCAACTGACTGATCATCAGTTAGTTAATCTGTTTAAGGTAATTGTGATACTTCGCGCAAATTTTATCATATGGACAGAAAATCTACCTTTAGGTTTTTATCGAAATTAGTAGATAAGAACTTATTAGGATTAAAAATTAATCCGCAGTTAGATGAGCTACATGCTCATTTTAGCTGTTTTTCTGTTTGGAGTATTTTCGCTAAAACAGTTTTTTACACTTCTAAGAAATTATTTTTAATATTTTTTTTACTTGGATTTTCTACGCTGTCTTTTGCTCAAGATTGTGATACAGATGGCGTTTTAGATGATGATGATTTTTGTACTTGCGTTGCTCCTACTGGAACCGTAAACAGTTACGGCTGTGATTTCTCTTCGACCTGTGATTTTGTTGCTCCTGCTGATATTAATTTTACTCCGGCTGGACTTAATCCAAATACTGGATATATTACCCTTTATGTGCTGACAGATTCAGTCGGTGTTATCGTAGATACTACTTCGATTGCTCCTACTTTCTTGAGTGTTGTTCCTGGAAAATTTATGGTACTCGCGGTTGATTATGAAGATGATAGTTCTATTACAAATACTGCAATTGGGGATACACTAAAAAATATTACGGCGAATTGTATAGATTTTTCAGACGCATTAACCTATACTATTTGTCCAGATGAAATTTGTGATAATGGAATTGACGATGATCAGGATGGAAATACAGATTGTGCAGATAGTTCGTGTATTAATCCAGTGGCTGTTGCAACTGGTCCAGGTGCTGTATGTCCTGGAGATACTATTTTCCTTTTTGAAACTGGTACCAATGCCGTCTCTTGGGCTTGGACTGGACCGAATTCATTTTCCTCAACAGATCAAAACCCATTTATAGCCAATGCCACACCTAGCGCAGATGGCTCTTATAATGTAATAACAACCAGCGGAGATAATTGTACAAGTACTGCATCTGTATCAGTAACTGTTCATCCATTAGGAACTTACAATGAACCAGTTGATACATTATGTAGCACCGCTCCATTATTTGCGCTTAGTGGAAATACACCACTTGGTGGAACCTTCTCAGGTCTGGGCGTTGAAAATGGTGATTTTAATGCTGCTACTGCTGGTCTTGGTACGCATGTTATTACTTATACTTATACGGATGCTAATAGCTGTACTGGTACAGTTCAAGATTCTATTGTAGTAGTAGAAGAGATAATACCCCAATTCACGATTACGAATCCTAGTGATTGTGGAGTTAGCGATGGAGAAATCCGAATTTCAGTCGATAATCCAACCTTTGATTATGAATTTAGTGTAAACGGAGGACTAACAACAACAGATACGGTTTTTACTGGACTAGCTGCGGGTACCTATAATATTACTTACGTTAGTAACACAACCTCTTGTTCAGGTAGTCTCGGACCTATTATCGTTGCTGATCCTTTTCCGGTAACAAGCATTGATGGATCAGCCAAAGGTTGTCTGAATGAAGGGCAAGATTTTAGTGCCGTTGATGCTGGTATAGGTGCGACTTATAGTTGGAACTTTGGTGCTAATGGCACACCAGCTACTGCAACAGGACTTGGACCTCACACCGCCTCTTTTTCTGCTGGAGGAATTCAAGAAGTAATTTTAACAGTGACTGAGAATAGTTGTGTATCTATGGATACTTTGGAAGTAGAGATAGATACACCACCAGCAGTATCTTTTATTATTTCTAATAATACACTTTGCCTTGATCAAAACATTAGTTTCTTAACTGATGGAAGTCCTGCTGGCGGAACCTATTCTGGTACTGGTGTTTCTGGTAGCAGCTTTAATGCTTCAGTAGCAGGCGTGGGTATTCATACCATTTCATACACCTTTATAGATATTAATAGTTGTACCGTTATTGTCACAGATGATATTGAAGTATTTGATGAGCCAATTATAGATGTTATAAATACTTCGGATCCAGCGGATTGTGGTATGCTAGATGGATCGATTTCTGTTACAACAACAGGAGGTAGCGGAAGCTTAGAATATAGACTAGATGGTGGACCATGGCAAACTAGTAACACATTTACAGGATTAGGTACTGGTGATTATATTGTAGAAATACAAAATAACAACGGAACTTGTTTAGTTACTTCTAATACGATTGTTCTATCAGATCCAGTAGCTCCTACGGCTCAGATTAATATGCCAGGTGCAGCTTGTGAAGGAACTACCGTTAGTTTTTCTCCTGTAGATGCTGGCCCAGGAGCTTCTTATATTTGGAATTTTGGAGCTAATGCAACACCTGCTACGATCACTACTGGCACAACAATTCCTATCGATGTAATCTATTCTGCTGGTGGAAATAAAACTATTCAACTGACGGTGCAAAATGGAAGCTGTTCTGCATCAACCAGTGAAACGCTTCAAGTATTTCTTGGCAATTTAGTTACCCTTAATTTAACAAATGATGGGGATTGTGTAACGTCTAATACCTTGACTTTAGCAGGAGGTTCTCCTGCTTTAGGAACTTATAGTGGTACGGGTGTAAGTGGAACAAATTTCGATGCTTCTGTTGCAGGAGTAGGAACACATACGATTACTTATACCTTTACAAATGGAGATGGTTGTACTGGCATAGCTACAGATGATATTGAAGTATTTGCGCTTCCAGTAGTTTCGTTTGTTCTAACCAGTGATCAAGCTTGTATAAATGAAACGATAACTCTAAACACGGGTAGTCCTGCAGGTGGAACCTATAGTGGTATTGGGATAAGTGGAAATGAATTTTCGGCAACCACAGCTGGACTAGGAACGCATACTATTACGTATACTTATATGGATTTCAATGGTTGTACCAACACCGCTACAGATGATATTACCATTTTTGCAGAACCAGTTATCGATGATGTTGTAGTAGCTAATACTACTGCTTGTGGTGCGGATGATGGTTCATTAAATGTGACTGCTTCTGCTGGAACTGGAAGTTTCGAATATAGAATTGATGGAGGAGCTTGGGGTTTTAGCCCTTTCTTTGGTCCACTCGCTCCAGGTATCTATGATATTGATGTACGAAATAGCAACGGGACATGTTTAGTCTCAACTACCGATACAATTACTGATCC
>CALGJS010000337.1 GCA_937927835.1 uncultured Saprospiraceae bacterium
ACCCAACGAAAACGAAGAGTTTTTTATAGAAG
This sequence comes from uncultured Saprospiraceae bacterium, assembly GCA_937927835.1. Classification (GTDB taxonomy): domain Bacteria; phylum Bacteroidota; class Bacteroidia; order Chitinophagales; family Saprospiraceae; genus JALZUU01. The sequence continues at coordinate 33 of CALGJS010000337.1, forward strand.
AAAATGACCTAAATCTAATTGATTGGTTACGTCAATTCTCTCCAGGAGAAAAAGATGAACAATTTATTCGCGGATTTTTAGGTAGAATGTTATTTTCAGGAGAAGAAGTACATAAAATGTCGAGCGTATTATCCGGAGGAGAAAAAGTACGATGTATGTTGTCCAAGACCATGCTGGCAGAACCGAACTTCCTCTTACTCGACGAACCAACCAATCACCTAGACCTTGAATCCATCACGGCCCTCAATAATTCTCTAACGAGCTTTGTCGGTAACCTGATCTTCACTTCCCACGATCATCAATTAATGAACTCGGTCGGTAACCGCGTCATCGAAATCGGACCCAACGGAATGGTCGATCACCTGATGACTTTTGATGAGTTTATTCGTAATGAAGATATTCGAGAGAAGCGAGAAAAGTTGTATAATGGACCGGTGGTGGTTTCGTAAGAAATAAGATTCCCTTTTTAGGAGATAGAAAAAATCCCCGTAATTGCAATTTTGAATTGTGGTTATGGGGATTTTTTTTGTGGAGACATTCTTCTTTTCTTTTTTGTGGAATAGTGTTATATTGGAGTTGGTTGGGGGTTGAATTCGGATTAGTTTTGGCATTTTTTGAGTAATGAGCAAGGAGTTTGGGAGGGATTTAAATCTTGGAATTATAGTATCTTCGATAAAAAAATATTCATTGAAATTTTTAAATTCAATTTATATCACATTGTTTATTTTGGCTTTAGTACTGATTGTACAAAGAGTACTTTGGTTTTACGATTGTTCTATTTTTTTTGAGTACAGAGATTTTATAATTATTTTAGATTACATTTTTGTACTTTGGTTTTTTTTGGTAATCTTTTTTTTTAGAAAAAAATCGATTGTGGTGGTTTGCCTTAGCATTGTTGCCATTTTATGGATTAGTAGTACAGACCATAATTGTTGGTAGATTAATTGAAAAAGCAAGGCCAATATGCTGTTACACCACAAGCCTTAAACGCAAAATAAAAGCTTTAAAAAAATAAAAGATGTTCGTTTACACGTCACGTGTAGATACAGCTTTACAAGCAAAATAAGTTTAAAAGAAAGCTAGTCTAGAAGGTAATCCTGATGTTGAAAAATAGGTGCTTGTGCTTTTTGTCTCTACAGCTGGAGCTGTAAACGAACGGCTCGGCTTTTGGTTGGTTGTGTTGGAGGAACGAATAATAGTACTACAATGAAAAATACGAATTTTCCAGAAATAGAAAAGAATCAATTTGCTTTAACTCAAATTGAGGCATCGACTGGCATTAGTCTAAATACCTTAGGAGAATATTATTTAAAGAGTAGTTCGAATGAACAATATCAGTTATTTGAGTCAAAAGAAGAAGCTATTAATTTTGTAAATAGACATAATCGAAGAAATATTATTTATATGTTGTTTGATTATAATGGAGAAGTAGTCTATGAAAAAGAGATATATGGACAAGAGGTAGAAAAGGTAATTAAGCCTTGGTGGAAATTTTGGTGAAAAATCTATGGATAGCTTTACAAGCAAAATATAGTCAGTTAAAAAGACATACCCTAAACAAAAAGTTAAATCCCAAATCCTCACCAAAAAATAACTTATCTTGAAGTCGACCTGATTTAATTTAAACTAAAAACATAAGGGTATGAAAACCTTCATCCAAACCGCTATTTTTATCCTATTCGCATTTCCTGTTTTCGGACAAACGAAAGCAGACTTTCTAGACTGCCTAAATCTTATCTTTAATCAATACGAATTTCAACCGGCCTTCTCAAGTCATGAAACGACCCAAGGACAATTGATTATCTCCTCACCAGAATATCAAAGAGCAAGAAAGCCATCGATATCAGATATTCGAAACTCGATAAGACAAGAAGATTTTTACGATTTTGATCACGATATTAAAGTGGTCATGTTAGATGATTTTGAACGGTTAGGAATTCAACGCGAAGCCGACCTTAAAATATTTCTAACAGGAAGTGAATCAGAAATGTCTATCTTGTTAAACACCATCATCTGGAATGAAAGCCAACGATATTCTTGGTCCTATTATTTAGTAAAGACTGACGATGAATGGGAAATCAAAAGTTCTCATTTGAGTAAAGAAATGGTTAAATTGCCTGTCTGGTAAACCCAGATCATTTACGACGATTAAAAACAATGAAATTAAATAAAAAATGAGATTAATAATAGGATTAATAATTTTGTCATTCTTTTGCTTTAGCTGTAATTCTAATGACTCAAAAACAACTAATAGTACAAAATCAACTAGCCAACCAAAGAACACAAAAACCACTAAGTCACTCATCCAAGTAGACCAATTATTATCAAATGAAGGATATATCAATATTCCGCTGAATATCGTTGACCAGACTACCAAAGATGGATACCTAGTAAATCGAGTACAGGCTATGTACAAAGACGATCCACTGGAATTATTAGTAAGCTTAAAAGAAAATGTACCCGCCGGATTTGTAGACGGAATGCCTAAAAATACTTTTTTAGTAGAAGGAATTATCTTCGAATCTACTGGCCCAAAATCGGATCGACTATTAACCACCCTAGCACAGAAATATCAAATTAATTCTGGGAAACTAACCATGAAATCCAAACAAGTATTCACCTGCGCAAACTTTAATAAAACTCCGATAGACTATAAATCTGGGAACCCAAAATTTAAAATATTTTTAGAAGGTGGAGGAGAAGTCGCAGAACTATACGTAAACTTCGATTTCAAAAAATCCCTAGTTTATCTAAACGAAAAAGATCCGCAGTATCGAGATGGAGTGATTAAGTTATTGGGGGAGTAGCAGGAAGTTTCTTGGCTAACAATTAGCTGTACTAATAGCGAATTCTAATTGAGCCTAGAAGAATCCAAAAATATTAGTATCTTACCTACATGATTTACAGTTGATTATGTCGCCCTTTCAGGACTTCGAAGTCCTGAAAGGACGCCATAACCACAAAGATGGAAGCATTCCATCGATAGAAACTACACACTATGGGACAATCACTAGTACAAAACTACCTCCACATCGTCTTCAGTACCAAGTACCGACAACCACTCATCCATCCACCTTACGAAGAAAAGTTACATGCCTATATCGGAGGCACCTGTAAAGAGCTAGGATGTCCAGTCCTAATCGTGGGAGGCTATGTCGACCATATCCATATCCTATGTAGACTATCCAAGAAACTCCCACTTATGACGGTCGTACAAAAAATAAAAGCCAATTCCTCAAAATGGATGAAAACTAATGATGAAAGTCTAGCAAACTTCTTCTGGCAAAATGGCTATGGCGCTTTCTCTGTCAATCCAGCAGAAGTCGACCACGTAATCCGATATATCGAACGCCAACACGAGCACCACAGCAAAAAAAACTTCAAAGAAGAATACCGACAAATACTAGAAAAGAACCAAGTCGAATACGACGAAGAATACGTCTGGGACTAACCCCCAAAAAGTCCTGAAAGGACGCCATATCAGAAAGATGGAAGTATTCCATCGGAAGACGCCATATCAGAAAGATGGAAGCATTCCATCGGTAGAATCATCCCTAACCCTCAATGAAAGGACGATACACTCTCCCTTAAACAAACCACAACACCCCAATCCCCACCAACGCCGGAACCGCCTGCACAAAAAAGATTCTACGGCTCGCCGTCATCGCACCATACGTCCCAGCCACTGCGACACAAACCAGAAAAAACAAACCCACATTTTTCCACCAAATCGGATCACTGATCACTAAAGACCAAATCAAGCCCGCGGCCAAAAAACCATTATACAATCCTTGATTAGCAGCCATTACCTTGGTTGGCGTAAACAAATCATCGGGTAAGGCGCCTTTAAAGACTTTCCTGCCTTTTGTCTCCCAAGCAAACATTTCCATGTAAAGAATATAAATATGTTCTAAAGCCACCAGGCCGATCATGATTTTTGCAAATAATTCCATAAGTTTTTTGATCCTAAAGATAGAAAAATAAATTTCGTAATAAATGCTACTTGCTTTTTGCTGCTAGCTTCTTGCTTCCCTCATTCGCGATTGAAGAGAGCCAGAAGCCAGAGGCAAAAAATCCTATGATCCTTGAATAAATGATGTTGCTATTCTAATTAAAGTTGTTTTAAACTCAAATTCATATTAATAACGTATTTTTACCTAGTAGCTTTCTTACCTTTTAGCTTATTCAACTCAGAAAAAGAAATATTCTCCGTAAAATGAAATTCGATAAACGAATCTGGGGGATAGGATTAGGCGTATTAGCGATGATCCTCCGATATATTTTAAGTTTTTTTCCCCAAGCTGTGGAGACCTTGTATAGTCGTGGACTTTATAAAATGGTCAGAGTATTTTTCGATAGTATTCATTCGGTATTGCCTTTTTCTGCTTTGTATTTATTAGTAGGATGGTTATTGGTTTCTCTTTACTTTGGATTTAAAAAATGGCGACGATCGGAGCGGACCTTCTTTGGAAAATCCAGACAAGCCCTCTTTACTATACTATCTCTAGCTGGTTGGATTGTATTCCTATTTTTAATTTTATGGGGATTTAATTATGGTAGAATTCCAATGGCTACCCAGCTCAAAATATCCCCAAAACCACTAAAATTAGCCACCGTTGTTAACGAATTAAAAAGCAGAGAAACCGAGTTAATTAAATTGCGATCCAATATCTCTGGTGCGGTATCGGATAAGTCTTTCTCCCTCGCAGCCCTTCCGAGAGATATGGAGGAACATCTCCGCCAAGGACTAGAAAATCAACTCCTTCAATTAGGGTACCCACAAACAGGTTTTCCGACGGTTAGAACTGGTTATCCCAAAGGTGTAATTTGGGGTTTTGGTGCTATCGGCTTTTACAATCCTTTTACGGGAGAGTGTAACGTTGATCCTGCGGTGCATCCGGTGGATCGCCCTTATGTATTGGCACACGAGCTGGCACATGCGTATGGATTTGGAGATGAAGGAACTTGTAATTTTTTGGCTTACCTTACTTGTAAAAACAGCAACCATCCTTTCATTCGCTATGCTGGAGTTTTCAATTATTGGCAATATCTCTATTATAGTTATCGAAGGTCAGATCGAGCAAATTTCAAAGAGTTCTATAAAACTTTATCCCCTGGATTAAAGACAGATATTCTAGCCATTGAAGCCAATAATGCTGCTTATCCAGATTTCTTTCCCACTAGTTTTAGAATTGCAACCTATGATGCTTATCTAAAAGCGCAAGGTGTCTCCGATGGATATGCCAGTTATAGTCAAGTGGTAATGCTAGTTTATGCTTGGGAAAATAGATAATTGTACTAATTCAAATTACTGGTAAATCTACCTTTTATCCAATTTCTCCCTTAAACATCTTCTTTAAATGTTCCTAGACGGCATTTTTAGCATTTTCAAAAAACAAATCATTCAAAAAATTATTACCTCCATATAGATTTCTTATATTTATGTGTCCCAGAGGAATTCATTGGTAATATGTTACTTTCAAATTTTTTCTAAAAACTTTCTATTCACCTCAAGCTTCTATTTATGAAAATATTCAACAAACTCGTTATTATTACTTTTCTCACCTTTCTAGCTTCTTTTGGATTTGCTCAGGAAAAATACGCTTTGGAATTGAATGCCAACAAGTATATTCCAGAAGCGAATTTGGATAAGTTTATGGAAACCCCAGCCATTCAAGCTGGAGAAATTATCAATGGTAAATATTACCGGATGGTTCAATTTTTTGAGATTCCAAATCTAGAAGATCATCAACGGATAGCTGCGATGGGAATTGAGTTATTAGAGTACTACCCAAGACTTACTTATCTAACTGCTTTTCCAGTGGATTTACCAACTACTCAATTAGAAAATTTAAATATTCGAGCGGTATTTAAATTAGACAATTCTTTGAAAATGGATGCTCAACTACTCAATCAAGATTTTCCAGATTGGGCCATCAGCCGCGATGAAATCAAAATTACTTTGAAATATCAAAAAAATATCTCAGCTGATAGGGCCATTAAAGAAATGGTAGGTGCTGGGCTACAGATTGTTAAGTCAAACGGTATCAACAATTTTTTCGAGACTCGAATTCTGCCAGATAACTTAGAAAGAATAGCTTCCTTACCGTTTGTTGCCCATTTAGGCTTTGCTTCACCGCCCGATATCAAAGACGATACCGAAGGAAGATCTTTACATCGTGCCAACGTCCTAGATACTGGACTACCAATGGGACGAAATTATGATGGTACGGGTGTAAATGTGCTAGTTAGAGATGATGGACAAATCGGACCACACATCGATTTTCATGGACGATTAACCCAGGATTTGGCGGGCCCAAGAGGACCCAACGATACCCACGGAGACAACGTAGCTGGAATCATGAGTGGATCTGGAAACTTTGATCCGACTAAACGGGGTATGGCTGCGGGGACAGGCGTATATGTCCTAGATTATGATGCTTCTTTTTTGGATAGTACTATGTTTTATTTCTTTACCCAAGATGTCATTATTACCAACTCTTCTTACAGTAATGGTTGCAATGCTGGGTATACAGAAATCACCGCTACGGTCGATCAGCAAGTATATGATAACCCAACCTTAATGCATGTTTTTTCTGCTGGAAATTCCAATAATAATGATTGTGGATATGGAGCAGGTGACCAATGGGGAAATATTACGGGTGGGCATAAACAAGGTAAAAATGTGACAACGGTTGCGAATCTTGAAGATAACGGGACTTTAGTAAACAGTAGTAGTCGTGGTCCAGCACATGATGGTCGTATCAAACCAGATATCGCCTCCAATGGAGCTGACCAATTTGGAACAGAACCAAACAATACTTATGATGAATTTGGTGGTACTTCTGGTGCTGCTCCCGGTGTAGCAGGTATTTATGCACAGCTACAACAAGCCTACAAATCCTTGACCGGAGGAGATGCTGCTCCTTCTGCTTTACTCAAAGGAATTTTATTGAATACCGCAAATGACCTTGGGAATGTAGGTCCTGATTTTAGATACGGATGGGGACATATCAATGCTTTTCGTGCCGTAAAAGTTTTAGAAGAGGATCGTTACCAAACACTGGAAGTAGGACAGGGTTCTACGACCGAATTTTCTATTACTATTCCTGATGGTGTCAATAAAGCAAAAGTAATGTTGTATTGGGATGATCCTGAAGCTTCGATCGGAAATAGTTTTGCTCTATTGAACGATTTGGATTTAACGCTACAGAAGGATGGACAAACTTATCTTCCTTGGGTATTGAATCCTACACCAAACCCAATGACTTTAGATTTGCCTGCAACTAGAGGAGAAGATCATCTAAATAATATGGAACAGGTAGAGATTGATAATCCAACACCTGGAGATTATACAGTAATCGTCAATGGAACAATTATTCCTTTTGGTGTAAAAAGTTTCTACATGATTTATGAATACCAAACAGAGTCAGTCGATCTAACTTACCCAATTGGTGGAGAAACAATGGTACCAGGAGAATTACAAAATATTCATTGGGATGCTTTAGGACAAATGGATGATTATCAACTTTCTTATTCTACCGATGGTGGTTCGACCTGGGAAGCGATTGCTTCTGTCGCAGGTACAGAAAGAATGTACACCAACTGGACAGTACCTAACGTAACAACCGCAAACGGTAAGATCCGAGTGACAAGTAGCAATGGAAATACGACCATTAATGAAATAGATTTCAATATCGCACCTATGCCTCAAAACCTTGCGGTAGTGACGGCCTGTCCTGAAGGAATTACCCTTACATGGGATGCCATGCAAGATGCGGTAAGTTATGATGTTTATGTGTTGGGCCAAAAGTATATGGAAGTAGTTGCCAATTCACCTGGAAATACTTTCCTATATCCAACCAGTAATTTAGAAGCAGAACAATATTTTTCTGTACATACTAATTTTGCTAATGGGGCTACTTCTCGAAGAGTAAATGCAGTTTACTTTGGAGGAGGATTGGAAGAATGTCCACAGCCGAATGATCTTACAAGTATAAACACTTCAATTGTTGCCGGTGAAGTTTTTCTTTCCTGTGATGGAATAAATGATGAAGTATTTACACTCGAAATTAGTAACAACGGTATATCGGCACAAAGCGATTTTTCAGTTAGTTACCAAATTGATAACCTACCGGTTGTAACAGATCAAGTGACGACGGAGATCCCTGCCGGAGAAACCTATTTGCATAGTTTCTCGCAACCCATCAACTTAACGGATGAAGGAGTTTACCAATTAAATTCTTGGATTACTTTGAGTGATAATAGTTACGCAGTGGATGATACAATTAATCAAGTAATCAATTTGTCGATTTATCAAGGAGATGGTGCACCTTTAGATTATCAAGAAACTTTTGAAGAGCCGATGTTTCCACCGACAGATTTTTTAATTCTTAATCCAGATGGAGCACTTACTTGGGAAGGTGGTGAAGTGACGCAAAGAGATGGATCAGAAGGTCAAGTAGCTTGGTTTAATAATTTTGATAATGCTGCGGCAAATGATGAGTATACCGAAGATGGAATGTTAACCACGTTGATCGATTTATCAAATGCAACAGATGAGGTGTTGACTTTTGATTTGGCTTACCGCGAATATCAATTAGGAGGATTTGGTGGAACTCCAGATGGTTTAAGATTGTCAGTTTCAACAGATTGTGGAGCAACTTATGAGGAAGTATTATATGAAGCTTTTGGCGAAGATCTAGCTACAGCCGATCCAAGTACCGCTCGATTCTTTCCAAGTGATCCTTCTGTATGGGAGCGTAAAGTATTTGATATCTCTGCTTATTATGGACAGTCTGTAATTTTTAGATTTGAGAATTTAAGTAGTTACGGTAATAACTTATTCATTGATAATATTAATGTTGAATTCTTTGAGTTGGTTGCTCCGGTGGCTCAATTCAGTAATTCTGTAGATGCTATTTGTCAAGGTGAAACAGTTACCTTTAGCAATGAATCAGAGAATGCGGATAACTACGAATGGAATTTTGGTAATATTAATAATCCATCTGGTGCAAGCAGTGCTGGACCACATACGGTGACCTTTTTTAGTCCTGGAATAAATACGATTCAGTTGATTACTTCGAATCCATTGGGAGCAGATACTTTTGAATTAGAAGTATTTGTAGATGAATTTATCATTGCTAATTATGATTCAGAAGTAGTAGATGGAACCCTGACCGTAAACTTTACTAATACCTCTAATAATGGTACCACTTATGCTTGGGACTTTGGAGACGGAGGTATGAGTAATGAAGAAAATCCGACTTATACCTATGCTGAACCAGGCGACTATAACGTAACCTTAGTCGTAGGATCTGAATGGTGTGCCGATGGAAGTAGGTCTCGAACTTTAGAGCTATTACCAACGAGCACGGATGATCTAACAGAAACCTTTTCAGTGAAGCTTGGTCCAAATCCGAATAAGGGTCAATTTACGTTACTTGTCAACGCTGATATTCAGGAAGCTTTTGATTGGAAACTGACAGGCGTGGATGGAAAAGTTTACAAAACAGGTAGAATTAATACGAACACTCCCCAAGAAATTGATGGAACCAATTTGGCTTCAGGAGTATTCTTTTTAGAATTAACTTCTGGAAATCAACGACTTGTGGAACGAGTGATGATTATGAAATAAGAATTGATTTTGTAAAATAAAAAAAGCGGTATTCTTCCTAAGAATATCGCTTTTTTTATTTCTTAACTTATGTTAATGAAAAAGGAATTGATAAGAAGTAATTTTGTTGAAAATGAACACCTATAATTTCGTAAAACTTTATTAATCAAAAATTATGATTTCACCAAAAAGAAAATACACGATTATTATAAAAAATAAAAATATAGATAATGTTAATCAACTTCATATTTTATTGTAATAAACAAAAATAAGATTATGTTTGTTTCTTTCCATATCATACAATTTCTTTTGAGTAAACTAATAAATCGAATCAG
>CALGJS010000338.1 GCA_937927835.1 uncultured Saprospiraceae bacterium
TACAATACTTTTGAATATCGGGTTTCTATCTGCCCAGAATTTCCAGTTAATGCCTGCACAGCCTGAGGCAGGAGAAAGTATTACCATCAAATATGATCCTAAAGGTACCGTACTGGAAGGGGAAGAAGTATTTGCGATTGCTTATATTCTTGAACTCGGGGAAGGTCCAGTAGCACAAGATGTAGCAATGACTAAATCAGATAATGGGTATTCTGGAAGTATTCCCACTTCTTCTAAGACACAGGCTGTTTTTGTGAAATTTGAAAATGAAAGTGGTGAAATAGTTGATAAAAATAATGAGGATGGTTACCACACTAAAATTTATAAAGATGGCAAACCGACTAATAATGCTCACGTGGTTACTTCTTCTATTTATGGGAGATATTCTAATTTATTTGGGATAAAGGCCGATGAGCAGAAAGCAATGGTAGAAATGAAAATGCTTCCCTCTACGGATCTGCTTAATATTGATTATTTAAGTTATTATGCGAATGCTGTTAGAATGAATAAAGAGGAGGAGGGAAAAACAAAAATCATGGAATACTTAAATTCTTCCATCACAAATGGAAAATTTTCTGAAAAAGAATGGTCTACCTTAGCGAACGTAGCACGCTCTATGAAAGCCAATGATTTACAAAAAACTATTAATGAAAAAATCAAAACTGAATTTCCAGAAGGAAGTATGGCCGTGTCAGAAAAGTATGCTGGATTTCGGGATTTAGAAATTTTAGCAGCCAAAATAGAAATGTACAAGGAAGCTAAGTCTGCCTACGGAACGAATAAAGATCATCAGAGAATGATTGATAATATGGCTTCAACTATTGCTAAAGAATACGGAAAAGAAGGTGATTTGGAAAATATATTTGCTTATGCTCAACAACTATCTAGCAACAGAGGACAAGCAGGTATTTACAATAGTCTTGCCTGGGAATATTCCGGTGAAAGCTTAGAGGGAGAAGGGCACCACCTGAAGGAAGGCGCTGAAATGTCTATGAAAAGTTTGCAGTTACTTGAAAAAGAAATGAATCAACAAGACGGCAAGATAGCTAGCTATTCTGCTAGACAATGGAAACGGAATATGGAATATACTTACGCGATGTATTCTGATACTTATGCATTATTGGCCTACAAAAATGGAGATGTATCAAGTGCACTTAAATACCAAAAAATTGCTTGTGAAATGAGTGAGATGGGAGACGTAGTAATGAATAGTCGTTATGCCATTTTTATGGAAAAAGACAAAGGAGCAAAAGAAACAATGACTTTTTTGGAAGACATGATTAGCCAAGGAAAAGCAAATGCTAAAATGAAAGAGCAGTTTTCTAGACTTTTCAAAGCCAACGTTTCGATGGATCAAGCGGCGGAGATGTATTTGGCCAGGTTAGCAGAGAAAGCAACGGCTAAGAAAGTCGAAGAAATTAAAGAAGCGATGATCCGTAAGAAGTCACCCAACTTTGCGCTTAAAAACTTAAAAGGAGAGGAGGTCAGTTTAGAAAGCTTAAAAGGAAAAGTAGTAGTAGTAGACTTTTGGGCAACTTGGTGTGGACCTTGTAAAGCGTCTTTTCCTGGTATGCAAAAGGCGGTTACCAAATACGAAAAAACAGATGATGTAGCCTTTGTTTTTATAGATACTTGGGAAGGTGGAACGAAAAAAGAAGAGAAGGCACAAAAATTTATCGATGAGAAAGGATACACTTTTAATGTGCTAATGGATAATGAAAATTCGACGGTAGCAGATTTTGGAGTGAATGGAATTCCTGCAAAATTTATCTTGGACAAAGAGGGAAATATTCGATTTGAAAGCAGTGGGTTTAATGGAAACGATGACGCACTGATTGAAGAAATTTCTATCGTGGTAGAAATGCTGAGAGGTGGTGATAGTGGCAATGGTCATAAAGCCGGAGCACAGCCATAAGGTTAGGTTATACTCGGTTTATATAAGTTAGCCCTCTTTTTTACGTTAAAAGAGGGCTAACTTGTCTAAAGCTAAAGGAGAAGCTATTTTTAGGAGGATAGGGCCTCCGCAAAAAAACAAGATAGAAGTGTTTGATTTTGCACTTGCACTTGCACTTGCACTTGAAATTACCGCAATCCTCGCTTCTTCAAGTTACGTTTATACACCGCAATATTCTGACTATGCCCTGCCATGGTCTTGGCAAAAGAATGCGTACCTGAACCATCTCCTTTTGCACAAAAGAAAATATAGTCGTGTGATTCAGGACTGAGCACGGCATCGATACTACTGATCGAAGACATGCTAATCGGACCAGGAGGAAGACCAGCGTACATATACGTGTTATAAGGGGAGTCAAATTTAAGATGCTTGTTAAGCACTCTTCTTAGATCAAATTTTCCAGTGGCAAAAACGACCGTAGGATCGGCCTGTAATTTAATGCCTCGTTTGATTCGATTAAGGTAAGCACCCGCAATCCGAGGACGTTCTTTTTTTTGCAAACTTTCTCTTTCTACAATAGAAGCCAGTGTGTAGACTTCTTCGGGACTAAGTTTTTGTTTTTTTGCTTTGGCTTTACGATCATTTTTTGCCCAAAATTTCTCGTGTTCTTTTTTCATTCTTTCTAGAAAATCAGTAGCATTCTGATTCCAGAAAAATTCATAAGTATTAGGAATAAATAAGGTCATCAAGGTTTCTCGGTTGAAGCCCAATTTTTTGACGAGTTGTTTATTGTTAAAAGCGGTAATAAGTTCCAGCGAATCTGCTTCGATAAAACGTGCTACTTTTCCTGCTACTTCTTCGAGTAAGCGTTCATTGTTAAGTACTACTTTTACGGGAGACTGTTTTCCACCACGGAGATGTTGAATCAAGGAACGATTGCTCCATCCAGGCTGAATTTCAAAACGGCCAGAACGCATCTTGTTCTTTCGGTAATTCATTTTTTCCGCTACCCAATCAAAACCAGAAGTATCGATCAACATACCATTCTGAATCAATATTTTTTTTACCTCCCAATAATCTGATCCAGTAGGAATTTCTAAGAATTTATTCGCTAGATTTTCAGGAACATTCGGTATACTAACAGCACTATATTTTTGATAGCCAATCAACGCTCCAATACAAAGCGCCAACAAAAGCACAATACCAATAATCTTTTTCATTCTTAATATTATATTCTGGGTTTAACCACTAACAAAACGTTTATCTACAGACCAATATTTTGAAAGTCGGTTGGTAAAAAATCTTAAAATTTTACCCCAGCTCCAAGGGGAGATTTTATGATTTTTTACCTTGCTTTTTCGATGAAAGTACCGCGATTCAACAAGCGAAGCGATTCAACACTTCAACAAGCGCAGCGTTTCAACCATCCTAATACTGTTCTTTCGAATTCGGAAAATCACCAGACTTTACATCCCTGATATATTCTTCCGTTGCTGTTTTCATGGTATCAAATAATTCTAGGTAGCGACGTAAAAATCTAGGTTTAAAATCTTTGGTAATACCCATCACATCATGGGTTACAAGCACCTGTCCATCCACGTCCGGTCCAGCACCAATTCCAATAACTGGAATATTCAGTGCTTTGGTAACTTCTGCGGCTAGTTGTGCTGGAATCTTTTCTAGTACGATGGCAAAACAACCGAGTGCTTCCAGATGTTTCGCATCTCTTAATAACTTCTGGGCCTCTTCTTCCTCTTTTGCTCTGACCGTATAGGTACCAAATTTATAAATAGATTGTGGCGTCAAACCTAGATGACCCATTACTGGAACACCAGCAGATAGAACACGACGGATAGAATCTTCGATTTCGATCCCTCCTTCCATTTTTACAGCGTGTCCTCCAGATTCTTTCATGATTTTAATCGTTGAAGAAAGTGCTTTGGTGGAGTTACCTTGATAACTCCCAAAGGGTAAGTCGACGACGACAAGACATTTTTTGACGGCTCGAATCACACTTGACGCATGATAGATCATCTGATCTAGCGTAATAGGTAGCGTGGTTTCGTGCCCTGCCATTACATTGGAAGCAGAGTCTCCAACCAATAAAATATCAATCCCTGCTGCGTCTAAGATTCTCGCCATCGAATAATCATAGGCAGTAAGCATGGATATTTTTTCACCATTGTCTTTCATAGACTGTAAAACGTGGGTGGTAATTCTTTTAACTTCTTTTGAAATAGACATATTTATTATTTTAGGAGCGCAAGATATTGAAGTTGTTGATTAATTCCAAAAACAACGATGTCCTAGCGGAAACTTTATTCTGTTACCATTGAAGTTGTTTAAAAACTCCCAAATTGTTTACGAGCATTCTGATTGATTTTTAAATAACTTCGATTAAAGGAATAATCCCTTTTGTCTCTCGTAATCATAAAAATTAACGAATTCTGACCCTAAAAATTCCATATAAAGGTCTATTTTTGCACTATGAAAAGAATATCTTATCTCTTACTATCTGTTTTATTGATTATTGGCTTTTCTAACTGTGCCAATGATTTTGAATTGACTACTGGTGAAACCAACAAACCAGTGGTTTATGGATTCCTTTCTCCAAAGGATACGGCTACCTATATTCGAGTAGAAAAAGCTTTTGTTAGTGAAAATACGAGTGCTCTCGAATTAGCACAACGACCCGAAGAGCTTTATTATGAAGATATTGATGTAACGCTTAGTTCTAGTGGGAATACCTACTCATTAACTCGGGTGGATGGAGCTGCAGAAGGTTATCCAAGAGATGCAGGTATTTTTCTAAACGTTCCAAACTATCTATATAAGTTAAATTTGCCAGCGGGAGAAACCTATGATGGAGGTGAAGAATTTAAATTAACGATTAATGATAATGTCAGCGATACGATGATCACAGAAGTTACAACAACGATTGTTCATGAACCGCTCATTCAATTTCCAGATCAAGATGAAGAAATAGAGTGGAGGTCTAGTAATGAAAGCCAAAATGAGATTCGTACGCAATGGAGATTTAATAATAGTACTGCAGCAATATTTGATGTACGAGTTCGCTTATTATATCAAGAAGCGATTGATGGTGACCTAAATAATCGAGTAAATAAATCTGTTGTTTTTACAGTGCTAAAAAATATTGAGCCTGATGATGAAGACGATACTAGTATCGTCAAAGAATTATTAGCCACAGATATCTTAGCAGGTATCAAGAGAACCGTAGATGCTTCAGGACCTGGCCCTCGTTTTTTTACTAGCTTGGAGGTAATTGTCGATGCTGGTTCCAAAAATCTGGTTAGCTTTCTTAAGGTAGGACAAGCAAATACTGGATTGACTGGAGCTTCCGTACCACCTATCTTTAGCAATCTATCTAATGGTTTTGGTTTATTTTCTTCTCGAAATAGCGCTTCTGTAGGCGGAATATTGTTGGTTGACGAGGCAAGAGATAGTTTAAGAGATGGACGATTCACAGGACACTTAAACTTCAACTAGTTTTTTTAAAAGCTAGCGTAATTAATTAAAAATTGTTTTATTTAGGATAAAAATAAACAAAAAGTTGTAATAATGTAGATTTTACCCTACATTTGTCAGTAGATGATTTAACCCACTAAATCTACTGATCATGTCCTATACTTTATACAACATAAAATTTCTTTCTAAAAACTCTGGACGCTATATCCGACCGGATAAACAAGCGTTATTTTCCATTCTTAAGCCTGGCAATTATGTCCAATTGATGCTTCGTACCACCAATAATAAACCCGGTTTTATTGGTATTGAAAAAGTATGGGTAGTCATAGATCGTTTTGAAAAGAATCAATATTTTGGACGCTTGATTTCGATTCCACAAGTAATTAAAAATCTAAAAATGGGAGATATAATTCCATTTGCCTTTGATTATGTTTTGGGAGCGAGGCCTGGTGCTTCGATGACCAATCGCCTTGATATGGGAAATCTAGATATGCGATGTCTGGTCAGTGAAAAAGTACTGAATCTGAATTTTACCATAAATGTCGGTGTACGCGAAATGCCGACGCTTTATAAAGATTCAGGATGGCGCTTTTTCCATGATGAAGCCGAAATGGCCGAATTTCCAAGAGATATGCACAGCGTACCTATGGAGTTTCTCAACTTTAGTAGAGAAGAATTAGATATCTCCTTAGGTAGCAAAATGAGCTTTGCCAACCAAACCATCAAAGCCGATATTTCTGCACTTTGGACACCGCGTTCTTCTCGTGC
>CALGJS010000339.1 GCA_937927835.1 uncultured Saprospiraceae bacterium
TGGAGAGATTGCTATTTTGAATGATGGAAAGGTGATGCTTAAGTGGTTTGACCGAAATAATAAAGCCTTAAAAGCCGCTCCTAAATCTCTGGATCCAATAGCGGTCAAAGAATTTAAAAATCGTGCTAAAACCCTCAAAAACTATCTCAGTGTCCAACGTCGAAGATTAGAGGATATCTTCTTACGACGGCGGCAGTGGCAATACGAAATTTGGAAAAAACACTATCAAAATCATCCATTAGTTCGACATCTTAGTAATCGGCTTATTTGGCAGTTTACCCGTGATGATAAAAAGATAGCGGCCGTGTTTGTTGAGGGACAGTGGCAGTCGGTTGATGGGCAAAACCTTGCATGGATTGACGATCAGACTACCGTGGCGCTTTGGCATCCATTTCATGCGACTGCATCAGTAGTTTTGGAGTGGCGAAATTGGTTAGAAGCACAGGAAATTCAACAACCTTTTAAACAAGCTTTTCGAGAGATTTATTTGTTGACGGATGCCGAGCGAAATACCGGTACTTATTCTAATCGTTTTGCGGCTCATATCTTGCGACAACATCAATTTTCAGCGCTTTGTAAAATCCGAAATTGGCAGTATAAGTTAAAAGGCCAATGGGCCAATGATAGCATTCCTACCATTGCGATTCCTGCTTGGGATATGACTGCGGAGTTTTGGGTAGAAATTGATTGGGAGGGAGAAGCGACTGATAGCGGTGCTTTTCAACTTATTTTTACGGATCAGGTACGATTTTATAAAGACGAAGAGCAATTGGAAATGGACGAAGTTCCAGCAATTGTTTTTTCGGAAATTATGCGAGATGTAGACCTTTTTGTAGGCGTCACAAGTATCGGAAATGATCCAGGTTGGCAGGATAATAATACGGAACATAATGACTACTGGCGAAACTACTCTTTTAGTGAATTATCCGCTTCGGCCAAAGTACGAAAAACGGCCCTTGAAAAGCTGATTCCACGTCTAAAAATAGCGTCAAAATGCCATTTTGAAGACCGGTTTTTGGTGGTCAAAGGAAGTCGTCGAACCTATAAAATCCACCTCGGAAGTGGTAATATATTAATGGAGCCCAATGACCAATATCTTTGTATTGTACCCAATCGTAAAGAGCATAAGTTAGATAAACTATTCCTTCCCTTCGAAGGCGATCAACTCCTTTCTATTATCGTCAGTAAAGCACTCCTATTAGCGGCAGACCATCAAATCAAAGATCAGGTTATTCTGGAACAGCTTCTGGACTAGTTTTTGAATAATAGACTAGTATCAAAATTAGGTTTCCCTCTCTCTCTCTTAAATTAAAATTAAAATATATTCATTAAGTATATTTATGAAATTCTATAGATTCATAATAATATTCTTGGTTTGCCTCACAGCGAATACTCAACTAAAATCCAGTACAGCAGATAGTTTGTTACAGGTTTTGGAGTCGTTACCAGAAGATTCGACTAAAGTCATGACTTTGCTTGATTTATCACGGGAGATGATGAACAAAGATTTGGACCTTATGTACACTTATGGAGAAGAGGGCAAACTGCTTTCTGAACAGATTGACTTTCCTCAGGGAATTGTTCAAGGTCTGAATTCAATGGGCATCAGTTTCCAAATGAAAGGCAAAACAAATAAATCTTTAGAGTTATTTGAGCGTGCAGCTAAGATAGCGAAGGATTATGGCCTTTGGAAGCTTGAAAGTACAATTATGAATAATATTGGGGTAAATTATTATTCAAGAGGAGATTTTAGCAGAGCTTATGTATATCACCAAAATGCATGTAATGTAGCGAGAGCTAAAAAGGATACGCTAGGGACTGCGATCAATCTTTGTAGTATGGGGGAAGATTTGGCGGCTGACAATCAACATCTTCGGGCGATAGAGGTATTAATAGAGTCAAAAAAATTAGCTAAATGTGTACCACATCCATATCTGATAAATATGAATATCATTTTAATCGCTAATAGCTATTTAGAATTAAAGGATTATAAAAAAGCAGATAAATGGTTGCAGAAAGGGCTGCGTAGATTAAAGAAAAAGAGAAAATCGAAAGGTTATTATATTCGAAGCCAACTGTATACCCTTAATGCAAGAATTTTAGATGCGCAGGGTAAAAGTGAAAAGGCATTAATCACGGCGTCAGCGGCAGAAAAAATAGCGAGAGAAAAAGGTTTTATGGAGATTTTAAGTAAAAACTTAATGGTCTCTTCGTCTATCTACTTAAAGCGAAATAATTTTAATAAAACAATTGAGATTTCTACAGAAGCTCTAGCGTTATCTATCAAAAGCGGGGCCCTTAAAGAACAAAGGAAAAATTATCAATTATTGACAGAGGCGTATGCTGCAACTGGAAACTTTAAGGCTGCTTATGAGACTAAAATAAAGTGTCAGATTATTAGCGATAGTTTAACAACATTAGCACTCGAACGTAACATCCGCGACCTTGATTATCAACACCAGCTTGCTCAAAAAGACGCAGAAAACCAAGTCCTTAAAGCAGAACAAGCTAAAGATAAGGCCATGTTGAAACAGCGTACCTTTGGTAATATTGCTATACTATCTTTGTTTGGTTTAATGACTTTAATTGTTTTTTCACTCTATCGAGGCAAGCGTCGAAGAGAAAAAAATAATCGGATGCTTGAAGAACGAGTAAAATCTAGAACGGAAGAGCTGGAGGAGGTAAACTATCGTCTCAAGGTTAGTAATGGGGAGTTAGAAAGATTTGCTTATATCACTTCTCATGACCTAAAAGAACCGCTGCGTAATATCAACGGATTTGTGAAATTATTACAACGGGAACGAGGCCCATCTAAAAGGTCAAAAGCAGAAGAAGAATACTTTGGTTTTATTCTTCAGAATGTCAGCCAGATGAAAATGTTAATTGATGATGTACTTTCATTTTCTAAAATTTCTTCCCAAAAAATGAAAGTATCTCCTGTCTCAGTTGCAGCTTTAGTTGAAGAAGCAAAGATCAGTTTGGTTGGTCTAATCGAAGAAAAATCAGGAATAGTTGAATTAGAAACCATTCCGCTAATCGTAACCAACGTCGCACAATTACGCATCCTACTCAAAAATTTTATTGAAAACGGCATTAAATATAATGACAAACCCAACCCTACGGTTGCTATCACTTATCAGTTAATTGAAAATACACACCACTTAATTGTAAGAGATAATGGGATTGGAATTGAAGCTCGATATCATGACCAGATCTTTGGAATGTTTAAAAGACTACATAATCGAAAAGAATATCAAGGGTCTGGTTTAGGACTTTCGATTTGTAAAAAAATAGTCAATCAACTTGGAGGTGATATTTTCTTAGAAAGCGAATTGGGGAAGGGGAGTCAATTTACCATTGTTTTGCCAGTAATTCCTATCAGTGATGATCATCAGGTTGAGGTGGGAAGTCAAGAATTCCACGATATGGCGATGAGTTAAAAGACAGAGTTGGTATGCATTTTGACTATTAACAATTAGTCGATTTGCTTATTATCTTTTAGATAATGTTAGTTAGGCTTGTAACCAAAAAGGAAAATCGTGCGTAATATACACATATAATAAAGTTTAATATAAATATACTCATTTTATGATGAGTGTTTGTTCATAGTTTTTGTTTTTTGTTTTGTCTCCCGGTATTTGCCGGGAGAATTTTTTCTCTTTTCTTTATTTTTCATTCTTCTATTTCCATAAAAAAATAATCCATCCGTTAATTAAACGAATGGATTATCTGTTCTATTTAAATTATCCTGCTTTTTGCAGTTTAGAAACGGATGTATTACTCGTTTCTTAAAATAGTGTTTGTTTTAACAGTGTTTGTTTTTTGTTTTGTCTCCCGGCTTGTTACCGGGAGCTTTTTTCTTAAAAAAAGACTGATTAACGTCTAGAAGCATACCGCTTCAGCTTTTTCCACTTCCACACCAATCAAGGTATTATCAGGAATAATCGCATTGCGATGAATAATCACAATCCCATTATTGATGGTAAAGTGTTCATGTCGACTATCTTGCAAATCTTGGTGACCGATAATCTTTACATTGTTGCCAATTCTAGCATTTTTATCAATAATTGCATTTTCAATTTGTGTATTTTTACCAATACCAATAGTCGGTATCTCTGCTGATCCATTTTCATCCCAGAAATCATTTCCTAGAATTACGGTTCGTCGAATAATTGCTTCTTCTCCAATTCGAGTTAGATTTCCTACGACAGAAGTGCTCAATTCTTTTGCGGCGATTTTTCCACCTTCTCCAAACAATACATCTTGCATTTGAGTGCCTCGTATTTGACTAGGTGGGTGAATACTTGGTAAAGTGAAGATCTTTTTTTCTATTCCAAACTTATATTCACAACTTCCAGCAGCTAGGGCCATATTCGTATCAAAATAAGAACGAATGGTTCCAATATCCTCCCAGTATTTATCAAATAAGAAAGACTGTACTTGGTATTTATTTTCAATCGCATAAGGAATAATTTCTTTTCCAAAATCTAAAGCATCTGGAAGAATTGAAAATAAACCTTGAATTGCATCTTTACGGAAAAAATAAATACCCATAGAGGCTAGGAAATTTTTTCCTTTGAGCTTCTGTGGCATATCTAAATCTGACTTCCATTCTTCTACCACTTCCGCTGCTGGTTTTTCGATAAAAGATGAAATACGCTGATCTGTACTCGTTTTCATAATTCCAAATCTAGTCGCTTCTTTAGCTGTTACAGGCTTGGTAGCAATGGTGATTTCAGCTTTACTGTTTACATGCTCTTTTAGCATTTCCTGTAAATCCATCTCATAGAGTTGATCTCCAGAAAGAATCAATAGATGGTCGTAATCCATCTGGTCAATATAGCTCAGAGATTGTCGTACCGCATCTGCCGTACCACGGTACCAATTCATGTCGTCAGATCGTTGTTCTGCAGCTAAAATTTCTACATGACGATTACTAAACGCATCAAAATTGTACGTATTTTTTAGATGCTGATTTAATGAAGCTGCATTGTACTGGGTAAGCACAAAAATTTGATTGAAATTTGAATGCAAACAATTCGCAATCGGAATGTCAATTAATTTATACTTGCCGCCAATTGGGACAGCTGGCTTAGAACGATGTTGAGTCAGTGGATAAAGTCTACTTCCAACACCACCTCCGAGGATGAGGCAGATAGTTTTATTGGACATAATTATGGTTTAACCCTAAATCATTATTTAGTTGCTTATTTTTGTACAGGTATTGAATGATTTAAGCTAGTTAGAGTGAAAATTACATTAAGTATATTATGTATACTATAAAATAAAATACGATAAGAAATGGGAAAAGATACAAGAGCAACTAATCTTATTCAAAATTTACGGGAAGACTATCGAGCAAGTACCTTGGAAATTGAAACAAGTGAAAAAAATCCGCTAAATCAGTTTAGACTTTGGTTTGAGGAAGCCCTGAAATCAGAAGTTCCGGAACCCAATGCAATGACCTTGGCGACAGCTTCGCTACAAGGAATGCCTTCTGCTCGGATTGTTTTATTAAAAAAATACGACGAAGAAGGATTTGTTTTCTATACAAACTATGAAAGTCGGAAAGGGCAGGAGCTTTTAAGTAATCCTCAAGCTGCCTTGGTATTTTGTTGGTTGGAGTTACAAAGACAGGTGAGAATCGAAGGTCGTGTTGAAAAATTATCTAAAGAAGCTTCCCTAGCTTATTTTCAGAGCCGTCCAAAATCTAGTCAAATTGGCGCATGGGTAAGCAATCAAAGTCAACCTACCAAAGGAGACCGTTCTGAACTAGAATCAAAAGAGGTGGAATTAAAAGAACAGTTTAAAGACGTAGAACAACTTCCATTGCCTGAGAATTGGGGAGGCTTTCGAATCATTCCTGAAAATTATGAATTTTGGCAGGGACGAACCAGTCGTTTACATGATCGAATTTTCTATGAAAAAGATGGAGAAACGTGGGGGAAAGCAAGATTAGAACCGTAGGAATTAGAATAGGAATGTGAATAAGAATTAGAATATTCCCACTATCGTGAAGCAATTCCCATTCCCATTCCCATTCCCATTCCCATTCCCATTCCCATTCCCATTCCCATTCCCATTCCCATTCCCATTCCCATTCTAATTCCCATTCTAATTCTAATTCTAATTCTAATCCTGTTTCTTTCCACAAAAAATAAAAGCGCCTGTTCATGATGAACAGACGCTTTGTAAGTTGAGGTTATTTGGGGTTAAACTTTATATATCTTGTCGAGTAGGTTATTTGTTGCCGTTGACATCACCTGATTCTACTTCAACGGTTTCCGCTTCGTGTTCATTCAAAAGGTGTGGAGCAGATTTTCCGTTAACCGTTGGTGTTTGCTGACCAAGGTACTG
>CALGJS010000340.1 GCA_937927835.1 uncultured Saprospiraceae bacterium
CATAAAGAAGAGATTACCAAAAATTATGAAAAGTATAGTCGTGAACTTTCTGATTTGGATGAATACATCGAAAAAGAGATAAAAAAAATTCCTGAAGCGCAACGAATTTTGATTACTTCACATGATGCCTTTCAATATTACGGGCGTCGATATGGTCTTAATTTGCAAGCCATTCAAGGCGTTTCAACCGATGCAGAAGTGCAGACTGCAGATATTCGCCGAGTCAATAAAGTGATTCGAGAATCGGGTGTTCCAGCGGTTTTTGTAGAAACGACGATTAATCCTAAAATGCTAAATAGAATTGCGAAAGACAATGATATCGTGGTAGGAGGAAGTTTATTTTCAGATTCGATTGGAGACGAAAATAGTGCTGCTCCGAGTTATTTAGAAATGCTACGTTATAATACCAATACGATTGTTGCAGCTTTGTCGAGAAAGAAAACAGGTGATACAGAAGTAGCCGCTGGACATAGCCACGGCGGAGAAAGTTCTGGCAGTTCTAATTATATTATGATTGGATTGTTGGCTGCTTTTTTTCTGGGAGGTATGCTATTTATGATTAAAAAGATGAACAACTAATGAGTCAGGTAACTATTTCTGTCAAAGGGCTTTCGGTTTCTTATGAGCGCAAACGCGTACTCACCAATATTTTTTTAGAACTAGAAGCGGGTAATGTCTATGGCGTCGTTGGTCCCAACGGTGCTGGAAAGTCTACCTTATTTAAAGCCATTCTTGGATTAATTGATGTCAATAATGGAACGGTAGTCATCAACGGAAAGACCATTCAGGACGTTCGTAAAGAGGTGGTATATGTGCCTCAAAAATCTGATGTGGACTGGCAGTTTCCAGCTACAGTTTATGATATTATTTTGATGGGTCGTTATCCACATAAGAAGATGTTTCAACGATTGAGCAAGACGGATCATGACTTTGCACATCAGGCCTTAGAAGAGGTTGGAATGACTCAATTTAAGGATCGACAGATTGGGGAATTATCAGGTGGTCAACAGCAGCGTGTTTTTCTCGGAAGAGCATTATGCCAGCAAGCGGATATTTTTCTGTTTGACGAACCATTTGTCGGTGTTGACATTACCACAGAAGAAAGGATTATTAAAATTCTAAAAAAATTAGCAGCTCAACAAAAAACTTTATTAGTGGTGCACCACGATTTATCTTCGGTAAAAAATTATTTTGATAAAGTGATTTTATTAAATCAACGACTCATTGCAGTCGGAGATACTAACACTACTTTTACAGAAGAAAATATTTCCAAAGCATACGGAGCGCAGTTGCCTATTTTGCATAAGACGGGAGGGTTGTCGTAGAGACAATTCATGTAGAGACAATTCATGAATTGTCTCTACTGGGAAAATCTTTTTAAATCCCGCTTTTCTTGTTTGGTCAAACTGGCCATTCCTTCTTTACGAATTTTTTCTAAAATTCGATTAAGCTCTTCTTCCGGGTCGACAACTTTTTCTATTTGGCTTTCCGCAATTTTTGATTTGAGCACTTTGTATTTTTTACCTAAGAAATTATCTACCATCATCATCTCAGGATAACGGTATAGCATAAAAAAGAAAATAATACAGGGTAAAAGAAAAGCCGCCAAGACCCAAGGATGCTCTTGCAAAACCGAAGGATAGAGGGCAATGGTCATCAACATTCCTACAATCGCACCACCAAGATGCGCATCATGACCGATATTTCCCCAGCTGTTTTTTATTCCAAAAATAGAGACCAAAATAAATACAATTCCAAATGCCCAGGCTGGAAACTCGATGGGAAGCATAATAAGAGAAAGCGTACTATCTGGCATCAATACAATACTAGCGAATACAATTCCACTGATCGCTCCAGAAGCACCAAGCGCTCGATAATCTCCGTGATTTCGATGAAAAAATAAAGAGAGTAAACTTCCTCCGATCAAACTACCAAAAAACAAAATAAGATATTTGATCTTTCCAAAGATCATTTCGATAGAAGTACTAAAGGATAATAATGCGACTAGATTAAAGATCAAATGAAACCAACCTCCGTGCAAAAAACCTGAGCTAAGAATACGGTGATACTCTTTCTCTTTTAGAATTTTATCAATATCAAAAATATAGTGATTGGTATATTCGGGATCCCGAAAACCTTTATAGGAGCTGAGAAAAATAAAAACGGCAAGTAGCGTTCCAAGAGCACTGGTGTTTTCCATAAGACAGGATTAAAGTACATGTTCAAAATGATTAATAACCTATGACGGTCTCTTTTTTATTTATACTTCGTTAAAAAGCCTCGCGATAGCTACGGCTATCACTACGTTTTTTGCCTCGTCTAAACAAAAAATATCCTCGGTCATAGTCTATCATTATTTTTGACCAAGTACTTATTTCAAATATAAGCATAATTTGTTATTGGTAATAAAAACACTGCTTCTCTCCCCTACCGCTCTATAATATTAAAACTGGCTTGAGATCCAAGGGACATCAAGCCAGTTTTAATAAAATTTATGATAATCAATTATTGATGGCTGCGATGATTTTTCCTTTTCGCAATTTTAAGAACCCTTTCTTTTTTTCTTTTTTTTCTGGCACTATACTTCTCTCTTTGAATGATTATTTGGTTGTAGCCTTGGCAGCTTTTAATGACTGCCAAGAACCATCAACCTATTTATTAATACTCACTTTAAAGCTTCGTTGTTCGTTATCTACCCGAACGGTCACAAAATACAATCCTGTCAAAATTCGCTGATCTGTCAATGGCAATTGTAGTTGGTAAGCACCTGCGGATTTACGGCCACCAGCCTCAGGAAAGTTTAGGATGTTTTGTCCGATCGCATTTTCTAAACTAACACTGACCGTCTGTGTTCTTTCTAGATCAAATTCCAATTGTAAAAAATTACTCGCTGGGTTAGGAAATACACGCATTGATAATTCGTCTGCCAAGTCTCGATTTGCTACCGTACCAATCAAACGAAAAACAGCCGTTAGTGTATCTGCCTGCGTCAAGCTGATATTTGCTCTACGATCATTTACGCTAGGTAAGATCGTGTTATTGGCATTGCTAATCCAGTGACTAAATTCGTATTCATCTTCAAAATCATTAAACACTTTTGCTTTTATACGATTATTGGTTCCACCAAAATAATCACCCACCCAAGGAAATTCTTCAATATCTAACGTATTCAAGTCAATCTCTCCGATACCGTTCGGTTCTGTCAAAAGGGTTAATTGATAAGGACCAGATAGTTCATCATAACACTCCAAAGCTCCATCGTCTAATAAAGTACAACGTTGGTTAATAAAATCTTTTAAATCTTCTACATTAGATTCCCATTCTGTCATCGATCCGCCCCAACGTTGAATCTGTCGTGGCATCTCTGGACGAATCACTGCCAACATGGTGTCTAAGGTATTGATCATATTTTCACAACTAAAAACCGTATTCATCATATCCGTATAACGTGCATAATACAACTCTTTAAACTCAGGACTTTCTTCTAATAATTTTAAAAATATCTTTTCGTGTTTTCCAACATCTATATTCCCAGCTGGAGGTGGCGTACCACTACTCACTATATTATCATAGGTATTCTGACATTGTCCATCCCAATCCACGTTACAACAATATTCATCCTGATTAATAGTTGCCAAGAAGATTGAATCTGTCACCGGATAAGGAGAGGAGCCATTTTGAATCGTCGTACATGCACTAGGATCAGGAACACCTCCACCTCCAAAAAAATCATCAATAAAATCTGCGATCTCTTCCAAATCACAAGGATCAGCATCAGGAGAAATATTAGGTACTCCACTATAATTGATATAATAATCAAAAGTAGCATCCAAATCCCAAAGGATATATCCCCACTTTTTGTGGTCTCCTTCTGGATTCAATCCTCGCCACCATCCGGTGTTATAATTAAGCCAATCAGAAGCTACTACGTTGAGATTTACCAGCATATAATCAATCATACTTAGCATGTTGATACTGTCTTTTGCCAGTTCATAATTCGAAGAGTCACTCATATCATTTTCTAAAATAAAATCTCTGATTCCAGCCCAATCATTGATTGCACCAGGACCACCATACTCTATTTCTGTATCTTGCCAAGTGCTTAAATACTGAATTTCATATTTTCCTTGATCATAGTATTCATCGGTGTAGTCGTGATCTACAGGTCGTTCTCTCATCCCGTAAACACCCCAATATTCGCCGTTTAAAAATAAAATTACTCTTTCTACCGCACGAAGATCAAGTTTCATATTACCATTCTGAGCTAGGGTCTGTACATACTCATCCCGGATATGCGTACTTCCCTCATGGTTACCATCATCGATGGCCGGATAGTTATCATCACCAGAATTTCTAAACATAAATTTCTGATACTCATCCCGATCTGAGTAGCTAAATAATGGAGCATTTACCGCTTTAGAATATCCCATTTCATCTCTTGAAATCCAGTCAATGCTCCGATGATCTAAGACCCAAGAATCTTGTCCATGGCGATTCAAACTACCAAAAGAAGTTGCTTCTCTTTCATCATTAATATTAAAATATTCTAAGGAACCAATTGGAATCACGGGACCATTACCATTCGCCAAATCAATGACCGAATCAGCTGCTACCGAAAATACTGCTAAAGAAAAATTCTCATTAATAAAGTAGGTATTAAAATCCATCTTTCCAGGTAGGATACTAGGATCATTCGAGAATGCTCTCCCTTTTATGACTTGTGTATTCTCTACATTAATAGGTTCTGTATAAATCGGCGAATCTGTAGTAGGATTGGTACCATCGATGGTATAATGTAAGGTAGAATTCGGTTCGTTATTAATAATTTCAACAACCTGTGCATCATCATAAAATCCAGCTGCCACAGTAATCGTAGGTGTTTGAGTATATCTTAAATATTGATTGGTCATATTATTAGAAGTTCCAAAACTTGGATTAGTAGAAACACCCCAAAATGCTTCTCCATCGGTGATTCGACAACGAGAATGCTCGACCAAAGTAAGTTCCATAGGATAAGATTCTAAGACCATTCCGCTCGCATCAGAAAGTAGTACAGATTCTCCGTCCTTGGTTTGCGCTAGTTTAAAATTTGTGTGGTATTCTCCGTTCACAAATCGATCTCGACCTGAACATAAAAAAGTTAAAAAACCATTAGCGGGAATAATTGTTCCTGCGGGGATCTCCCATTTTTCAGGTTTAGATATTTTGTCTGACAAGTGCCATCCACTAATATCAACATCCGAATCATTAGCATTATACAATTCTATCCAGTCTTCCGTTTTACCAAAACTATCGGTAAAGGAATTAAGGTTAGAAGCAGAATATTCGTTGATGACTACTTGTGCAGAAGCAGTTGAAATAAACATTAAAAGTAGAAAGAGGCTGGTGTAAATTTTTTTCATTGTTAAAAGTTGAAATGTTAGTTTGGTTAGCAAAATAAAGGATTTCAATATCAACAATTAACTCAAAAGGATGATTCGGCTATTCACGGACTAAATAAAAAATCTAATTGTAAAGTACTTAGCAAAAAAAAGCCCTGACGAAAGTCAGAGCTTTTAGAATTCTTCAAAATTATTTTATTATTCTTCTTCAGCACGTCGCTGTGCTTTTCGATCTACACCTCCGTCGAGTTCATCCTGCCAAGCTTTGAGTTCATCCCATTGACCAGCAGCAGCCATCTGCGCCTGCTTAGGCCAGGTAGAAGGATTATGACTCTTATAGCGACTACCAGCAGCCAATAAAATACTGCTTAACTGAGCAGAAGATGTTTTTGCCAATTGGTCCCAAGTTTTGATGCCTACTCCTTGAAGAATTTCTTCGATCTTAGGGCCGATACCTTCAACGATCTTTAGATCTTCAGGTAGTCCTACCTTTTCTGCTTTAGGAGCTACTACGTTGACTGCTTCGGCAGGTGTTGATATTTCCACTTCCTCAATTTCTTCCACTTCAACCTTTGGTGCTTCTTCTGTTACCTCTTCTATCGTTTCTTGGATCTTTTCTTTCGTCTCTTGAACTTTTTCTTGGATTTTTCCACCCACTACTTCAGCGATCGCTTTTACCGTATCAACTGCATCTTCGATAGTGTCTCGAATCTGTTCGCTCACTTCGGCAGCTGTTTCGGTAACTGCTCCTAAAACTTCTTCCACTTTGGTTTCTTGTGGCTTACCTTTAATCGCATCTGCCGCTTTTTCTAATTTTTCTCCTTGTGCTTCTCGAGCTGTTTCAGCAGCTTTCATCTCCTCTTTTATCTTGGCTTTTGCCGCTTCTTTTGCTTCTTGAATTTTTTGCTGTTCTGCTCGACGCTTATCTTTTTCTACTTGCGCTTCTTTCTTCTTTTCTAATTCTTGTCGAGTGCGGTGCATATCGGCAAGTTTTTCTTCTTTAGAACGAATACGTTCTTCGATCATTTTTATTTTCGCCTGACGAATTTGTGCTTCGAGCTGACCTTCACTATTGGCGATTTTTCGATCTTCATATTTAAGGTCATTACGATCACGTTGGATAGAATGCTCCATTTTACCAATCGCATTCATCAAACCATCATACCTTTTACCAAGTCTATCAGAAGGAGAATTTCCACCTGCTGCTTCTGGACCATATTTTTTTTCCTTAACGACTTTAAAAAGACCATCCAGTTTACTCCAAATTTTAGCGCGGTGTTCTTTAGTAAATTTCGTTTCACGAAATTGTTTTTGGACTTCTTTTAGTTCATTGAAAATATTAGAAAGGTTCATTCCTTTAGTAACCTTTTCTTCTAAATCGCCTAGGGTATTCTTAAAGGTTTCAAAATGCGTTTGTGACATACCTTCGAATTCCTTATTCAAAGCGGCACGCATTTCTTTCATCTTAGAAAACAGTTCATTAGTATTTTCTCGTAAGTTATTCGCGTGATCGCGAAAAAGGTTACGATCTCGAACTTGTCCTTGCACTTTACTCCAGAAGGTTTTAAGTGCTTCCCATGTTTTAGAATCGTAGCTAGTGAGCTGTTCGATTTTTTCTTTCAGTTCTGCCAATTCAGCTTTATAAACCTGATTGAGTTTTTCTGAAAGAACAACAAATTGCCATTCTGTTTGCGCACGTTGTATAACGTCGCCTCGTTCTACCTTTAAAGTATCTGGTAAGAGTGGTTCTGTGAGGGAGAGTTCGCGCTCCATGGTCTGATAACCTTCTGGAAATAAGACAGCTTGTCCATTTCTCCATTCATCAAACATCTTTTTGCCAAATTCCTCAGTGGCTAAACTTTCTGGAAAGGTGTAAAGATTTACTTTCGTATCGCTGGGTCGAAGTTCTAATGCGATTAGCACTTTTTCTTCTTTTTCGTTGGTACCCCAAAGCACAAGCTTGGTTTTCATATAATTACGGTATCTGTTAAAAATTTCATTTAATATCAGTGTTTCTCGTGCAATATGTTTGATAAAAGTATAAAAAAGAGATTGAAAATCAAACTATTATACATTTTACCTTATATCCTATTAAAATTAGGATCAACTAAGTTTATAAGAATTTGATTAAAGAAAAATCTAAACGAGTTTTTTCTTCATCAAATACTCTGCAATTTGTACTGCATTTGTAGCTGCTCCTTTTCGTAAATTGTCAGATACGATCCAAAGATTTAACGTATTTTTTTCTGAATCATCTCGACGAATTCTACCGACAAAAACATCATCGTGATTATGTGCCGTTCGAGGCATTGGATAAATATTTTTCTTTACATTATCCTGCACCGTCACTCCTTTGGTTTTGCGCAAAATCCGCTTAATATCTTTTACTTCAAACGGTTTTTTAAAACTAACATTGACTGCCTCAGAATGTCCTCCTTGGACCGGAACACGTACTGCGGTAGCGGTAATTCTTAGTTTTTTATTGTTAAGAATTTTTCGAGTTTCGTGAACCAATTTCATTTCTTCTTTAGTGTAATCATTTTTAAGAAAAACATCACAATGAGGTAAACAGTTCCCAAAAATAGGATGTGGATAGGCCATATCCTCTGCGGCTAAAGTTTTTCCTTTTTTCTCGGCTTCATATTGTTTGACCGCCTTCACTCCCGTTCCGGTAATAGATTGATAGGTAGAAATAACCAATCGTTTTATTCCAAATTCTGTATGTAGAGGTGCCAAGGCAGCTACCATCTGAATTGTGGAACAATTGGGGTTGGCAATGATCTTATCTTTTTTAGATAGTTGATTCGCATTAATTTCTGGAACAACTAATTTCTTTTTTGGATCCATTCGCCACGCAGAAGAGTTATCAATTACGGTGGTTCCTACTTCCGCAAATTTAGGTGCCCACTTTAAAGAAGTACCACCTCCAGCTGAAAAAATAGCGATATCTGGACGCATCGCAATGGCGTCTTCCATTCCAATAATCTTATACGTTTTTCCGTTGAATTTGATTTTTTTACCAACCGATCGAGGTGAAGCCACAGGAATAAATTCCGTGATTGGAAACTTTCGCTCTTTTAATACTTCTTGCATTACGGTACCTACTAAACCGGTTACTCCAACAACTGCTAATTTCATTTTAGTT
>CALGJS010000341.1 GCA_937927835.1 uncultured Saprospiraceae bacterium
GATCATACGATTAGTGGAAATGCGACGTTGATTTCTGAAAATAAAAATTCAGGTGTTTCCTTTTTTATGAATCATAGAGAACGTGATTTTTATGATGAGAATAATGATAATTTTTCTGAAATACCTTTGATCAAAAACACCTCCATTGGCGCCAATATGTTTTTCCTTCCAAAGGAAAATCAAAAACTAGAATTGAGTATTAGTAATATTCACGAATACAGATTGGGAGGAGAAATGGTCACAGACAAACCTGCTTTTCTTACGCAACAATCCGAAGAAAGAACACATGATGTTTGGATGGGAAGCGCCGATTATCAAATAAATTTTAATCAGGATAATAGTTCGCTAATTACTTATTTAGCTTGGCAAAGTACCGACCGTGATCATTATACCGGGATTCAGCCAGATGAGGGAACGACTGAGTTTGAAGCGTTTATAACCAATCCACCTTATGGAACATCTGAGGTAAGTACTTTTAATGCTGGGATTCAAATTAATCATAAAATCAATAACTTTTTAAATGGAAAAAATGCATTTACTTTAGGAACTGAATATGTTTATGATGATGTTTTAGATGATATTCCGGCTTATAAATATTTAATAGGTCAGACCTCAAAAGATCTTGGCGTGTTTTTGCAAAGTGATTGGGAGGTGACAGAGCAGTTGACTTTATTGTCTGGTTTGAGAATGGATTTCCACAATTTGATAGATCAGTTGGTCTTTAGTCCAATAGCGTCTTTGTTGTATAAATTTAAAGAAAACACGCAATTTCGATTTAGCTACGGAACAGGATTTAGAGCGCCGCAAGCTTTTGATACCGACTTACATATTGCTTTTGCTGGTGGAGGCATCTCGCGCGTTTCTTTGTCACCTGAGTTAACGCAAGAAAGATCACAAAGTATTAGTGGCTCTGTCAATTATGACAAACTGATGGAATACTGGGTGGCTGGTTTTACTTTAGAAGGATTTTATAATAGATTAAATGATGCTTTCTTTTTACAACCGATTGGAGAAGATGCATTTGGAGAATTGTTTGAAAAACAAAACGGGGACGGCGCGACGGTAAAAGGAATCACGATGGAACTTAGAGCCAACTATAATCGGAAAGTACAATTAGAAGGTGGCTTTACGATTCAATCAAGTAGGTTTGATCGTCCGGTTGCTTATATAGATGATTTGGATGGAATCCGTGAATTTATCCGAACACCCAACGATTATGGTTACGCTATTTTAACGTTCACACCAAATGAAAAATGGAATGCCACGTTTAATTATGTTTATACTGGAACAATGAAAGTTCCTCATTTTGCAGGAGCACCTAATCAATCAAAGGACGAAATTTCTACTTCTAATGCTTTCTCTGAATTAAGTACGAAAGTAGGGTACACGCTTCCTATTCAACAACTAGGAAATAAGGTAGAATTTTATGGTGGTGTAAAAAATATTCTTAATTCCTACCAAGATGATTTTGATATTGGGAAAAACAGAGATAGTAATTATGTTTATGGACCTGCTCAGCCGAGAACTTTTTTCATTGGGGTAAAGTTTAGGTCTGAGTAAGAGCTTGTCTAAACTGCCATTAATTGGCTACAATTGACAAATTTTATTTTCAAATAATAAGCCGATTCTGTAAACCACTTCTATAACCTGCAACGACTCTTTACAAATTATGAGAATTAATTTTAACCTCAATTTATTTCAATAACCTAATTCTAATATTTCTATTTTTTATAAGACCACAATAACAATTTAAATACATAAAAGTCCCGCAGAGCGGGACTTTTCCCACCCTCCGCGAAGTACCGAATACTTCCCCCCATTTTGAAACCGCTAACAATACGGCTTCGCCATGTCCAACCTTGGTTTTTACCCTGGCTAAATTGAGACAATTTTTCAATTATCCAATTTAGAGCTTTTCCAAGCTCTTAAAATGGTCTGAAATTTCAAAAAAAATCAGACACAGAAATACTGATCAGTTATAAATAGGAGACAACTTAGAATAAGTGATTTAGTAGTTATCAGCGTTGTCATTCCGGAGACCTGCTCGGTTAGATAGGGAAGAACTTGTTTCCAATCTTCAAATAGAATTATCGTAGTTTTCTTTCCCACCGAAATACTAGGTACGATAGGCCAAAGATAGGATTTATTATTAATAATACAAAATGTTTTTTAATTTATTTTTTAAATAAAAAAGTAAGTGGAATAAATCTTCATTGATTATTCGATATTTAAAATTAGCTACTTCAAATACCTACCAAAAATTTATGAGTAGAAACCGATCCATTTTTTCTAATTATTTTTAAAATAAAAAGACCTGTTTGCTGTATTTCTAAAAGACCATTCTGATGAAAATCAAAGCTAATCATTTGGCCTGTTTGACCATAAACCTGTACGGTAGCAATTTGATTTAGCTCACCCGATAATTGAAAATGTCCATTACTAGGGTTGGGAAATATCTGAAAAAGAGATGCTTCAATTTCTTGGGTTGGGACCAGATCGTTGAGGCAAGGCTTTTCGGTTACCCGCTCTCTGATGCCAGGTAAAAGTGGATAGAGATTTTCTCCAGGACAAACGGTATTGGTACAACTATTTGGCAGATCATTGCCATCCCGATGACCGGAAATATGGGCCAATAAAGATCCTGAGGTTACATGATTAGAACTATCGGCGGGTACAATGGTTTTATCGCAAGCTTCCCAGGTAATTAAATTTTCTAGTGAGTTAATTGCTATAGTTGTAGGTGTACTGTTCTCAAAATTCCCAATCATACAGATTCCGGTCGTCTCCGAATTCATACAGCTAAAATGTGCTCCCTGCATTCCCGAGCCTCGTCCTTCGTAAATGACTCCTTCGCCATCTATCAACCAATTATAACCGATATCATCCCATCCGTTTACCGTGACATGAAAATCCCAATAAGAACGCACGACGGCTGGAAAATCATTACTGGTCGAAGCGGAAGCAGAGTGGTGCACGATGATATGAGAAGGCGCAGTCGCAAACGGCGTAGCATCGGTCGGACAATTACCATCGGGACACCAGCAGTCCCGGCCGCAGATATCTGGTTGAGGACAGGTGCAGTCTTCCCGAAGGGTAGCGGAGGTGCTGTGATTATTGGTCGTACCTAAAATTAAACCTCGAGCCTTAAGTCCAGAGGGGATATTTTGATCCGATTTGAATCTAATATTTGTTCCTTTATTGGGTAGAAATAGTAGATCAAATATTTCTCGATCGGTCCGAGTGGCTTCGTGATAGCGGGGTAGTGGTTGCCATTCTGTGTTATCTAATTGGTACTTTAAATTTCCTGAGAATGGTGCGTCAATGTAAACTGCTAAAGTGAAAAAAGAGGCGTCCTCTTGAGGTCCGATTCCTAATCCTGTGATAAATTCATTGGGGGTGATTTCTCTTAGTGTTAAGGTGAGATCTTTAGAACTATCTAAACCACTATTATTTTGGGTGAAACCAATATTAAACCAGAAAAGAAATGGTAGGATCAGTAGGATTGGGAGGAGTTTTTTCATTGGAGGATTGTGTTTTTTCAAAAATCAAAAAAACCAAAAGCAAATGGGTTTTTCCTAGAATGTTGATTTTTATAATAAGTCGCTGTGTAAGAATTTGGGAGTTTTTCAGAGAAGATAGCGGACTCTCCAGCGAACCGTACAAGCCGATCTTCGTAGTTATAGATTTTTTCAAATTTTTCCATAGTGTGCGTTTTCAAAATCAAAAGGAATTTTAAGCGCAACTTCAAATAGGCTTTCCCTAAAGATATAAGATATTATGTTATTACTGAACTTGATTTTTTTCTTTTTCTTTTTTTATCTTAATTTGAATTTTACCTAGTATTTTAATAGTAGTTTCCTAACTACCTCTTGCATTTGCATTTGCTCTTGCTCTTGTATTTCCTCTTGCATTTGCTAATCCGTTTTAATCGACGAATCAAACGGCAATTTAAACTGATATAAAATATCTTCGCTTTTGCTCGGATCTACCACATCTACACCATATTGTACTTTTTTTGGATCGTCATAAACGAGGGTTCCAAAAACTCTATCCCAAAAAGAAAAGATATTTCCGAAATTACTATCGGTCCATGGTCGTTCAAAATGGTGGTGAAATTTGTGCATGTTCGGGGTGATAAAAACGGTGCTAATCATTTTATCCATCCAGACAGGAAGGCCAATATTAGCGTGGCTAAAATAGGTAAACAGAATACTAAGAATTCGATAGATGATATAAAATGCGACGGGCATTCCGGTAATCAGGATGGTAGCAAGTGCAAATAATTCACGGATAAAATAATCTCCGGGATGGTGGCGGGTTCCAGTGGTGGCATCTACGGTGGTATCGCTATGATGGACGAGATGGAATTTCCACATCCATGCTACGCGGTGCAATAGATAGTGCGCAACATACTGTGCAATGAAATCTAGCATCATGATGGCCAATATTAATTCTACCCAAACTGGAAAGTCGATTAAATAAAGTAATCCAAATTCTTGTTGATTGGTCCAAAGAAAAATGCCGACCGTGGCAACGCCAAATAGAAGATTAATGATAAGAGACGTACTAAAAAATATCAAGTTTACGCCAGCGTGTCGCCACTTTTTGTAATTTAGTTGTACCAAAGGAACCGCAAATTCTAATAACCAACTGATAGATAGGCAGATTAAAACCCATAGTAATTTATAATGATTAGGGAGTTCTGCAAAAAAATCTAATATGTTTTCCATGTTGGAGGGAGTTTTGAGGTTGTGCCAAGTGAGCTTTTTTTTAACAACCTTTAATTATGATATTAAATATACAAAGTTTCTACCTAAGCACAGCAATTGTGTTTATAAATCTATACTTTTGTAATCAATGGTGCAGTAATTTTTAATTAGGAGATGAGTGCAATATAAATTTGGCTAGTTAGCCTGTTTGCTGGTTAGCTAGTTGGCTTTCTTCATTCATAAAATACGTTAAAGGGAAGCTAACTAGCCAACAGGCAAACCAGCTAACTGGCAAAAAATGTTCCCCAATTAATGAAAAATATTGATTTCTCAAAAGTTACCGTACTATTAGTAATAGCAATTAATAAGAACCCATGATAAAAACATATTTTACATTCTGTTTTATTTTTCTAGCCGCTTCTCTTGTAAGTGGACAAGTCGAAATATCAGTAGATCGAAACACTGCGATCTATCAACCGGGTGAAATTATTCAATTCAATTTGGAAGGATCGGGAGATGCTTCTTACCGAATCTTTAGCGACCGTTTTACTTCTTCTCTCGAACAAGGAGTGATTGATCTTCATTCCTGGGAAACCAATACGATTCATTTTCAAGCCAGTGAACCTGGTATTTACGTTTGTCAAGTTTACCAAAATTTTCAAGCTAGAATTGCAGCGGCGGCGGTAGCGCCCTTATCTATTGAAACGAAAATGGAACCGCCAGCAGATATGATGGAGTTTTGGAATGAACAACTTGCCGAGTTGGCCAATGTACCGATTGATGCGGATGTGGAATTTGAATCAAGTACGGAATATTCCGAAACGTATGAATTTAGCTTGGCGACCGTGAATGATCGGCGAGTCTATGGATTTATTTCTATTCCTAAAGATGGCGTTGGATCTTATCCTGCTATTTTAAATCTTCCTGCTTTTGGAGATAATTCGAATGGGATACAGGCTCCAGAAACAACTGCCGAACGTGCCGGAGCAATTACGGTTTCTATTACGATTCATAATGCGGATGCAGATCAAGCTGATCCCGATGCTTACGAACCGGATGTGATTACTAATCCAGATAGTCTTTATTATAAATTGGCGGTCTTAGCAGGTGTGCGAGTGATTGATTATATTTTTACTCGTCCAGAATTTGATGGTCAAAATATGGCGGTCAATGGTGTGAGTCAAGGAGGTGGATTGTCAATGATTATCGCGGGTTTAGATGATCGAGTAAATGCTTTGGCGTATAGTAACTCAGCGCTTTGTGTTAATCACGGACAGCGCTATGATCAGGCCAGTGGATTTCCATATTTTTTGAATCAGACGAGAGAACAGAATTTTTCTGAGGCGCAGTATCTCCAAACGGTTGCGGCGACGAGCTATGTGGATGCTGCTTTTTTTGCGGCGCGTTATGATGGACCAAGTATTGGCGTAGTCGGATATCAGGATACGATTTGTCCTGCACAAACAGTACTAACGGCTCACAATGCATTACGTGGACCAAAAGCATTGGTACATGTTAAAAACTTAGATCATAGTCATCCGAATGATTATTGGGATGGTCGAATAGATTTTTATCGACGATTATATCCAGCCATGTTGACGCCGCCATGGCCGTTCGCAGAAATTAGAACGGGCTTCTACGCAGATGCTGGCGCGGATTTAACGACAACGGTTGGACAATCGGTTAACTTAACTGGAGCAGTCTTTTTGGAAGGTGTGGCGAATACGGTCTGGGACGTGGATTGGACCGTCGAAGAAGGAGATGGAAATGTGAATCTTTCGGATAGCAATAGCCGGACAACTACCGCTACGTTTAGTAGTACTGGTACTTATTTATTGCGATTTACAGCCTATGATAAGGATAGAATAGATTTAGATGGAGAGGAGGCGAAGTTGATTACGATTAGTGATTATGTTCGGGTGACAGTGAACTAAGGAATTAGAATAGGAATGTGAATGAGAATTAGATTCATATTCTAATTCCCATTCACATTCTAATTCAAAAAAAGGTTTTTTCAAAAATCAATTTCAACTTTCTGCCTTTCGGCAGACAAGCAAAATCAAAATCAATTCTCTTTAACGGGAAGGAAGGTGGTTAAATATTTGCCACTTTTAAGATTGTTTTAAACTAGCAGACGTTACGCGATTTTTCTATGTGACCTATGTGCCTTTATTATAAAAAAAAATTAGGTAAAGAGTCATTAAAATTCATAATTGTCTAATCCTATTTTTTTAAAAATAAGGGCAACATAAAATTCAAAATAAAGATTATTTAAAATAAAGAGATTGTCTAATGACGTTTCGATGCTACTCATCATTACATTTCCTAAACCACCACTTCAATCGTATATACGTTTAGGAAACGAATGAAGGGAACATTCTTCTCAAAAAAAAACTACAAACGATACGTTATCCAACCCAAAACCCAAAACTCAAAACTCACCAACCCACCAACCCACCACTTATGAGCTTATCAAAAAGTATTGCAGAACGCTTACGTGCACTTTTTCTAGAGGGTACTTGGATCGCGAATACGAATTACAAAATTATTTTATCGGATGTTGATCGGGAACTTGCTTTGAAAAAAGTGGGAGATCTGAATACGATTGCGATGTTGACTTTTCATATCAACTATTATCTTGATGGACTTTTACAAGTTTTTGCGGGTGGTCCTTTAGCGATTCGGGATAAGTATAGTTTTGATCTTCCTGAAATTGCAACAGAGGAGGATTGGCAAAAATTGGTGGATGCACTTTTATCGAATGCAGAACAGTTTATTGTCGCTGTGGAAGGGATGTCGGATGAGCAATTGTGGTCGCCTTTTGTAAAGGAAGAATACGGGAATTATTTTAAGAATATTGAAGGGGTGATTGAGCATAGTTATTATCATTTGGGGCAGATTTCTTTGATTAAGAAAATGGGGGAGGAATTAGAATAGGAATGTGAATAAGAATTAGAATTTGATTCACATTCTAATTCCCATTCCCATTCTAATTCAAAAGGTTTTCCCTAAAGGGTTGAGATTTTTTTATTTATTGAGATATTACTTTTCGGTTAGTTTTTTTCAAAAAGCAAAATCAAATTTCTGCCTTTCGGCAGACAGACAAGCGCAAAATCAAATTTCTTTAACGTGAAAAAGTTGGTAGTGGGAATGAAGTTGTGCCATCACGAGCCCAACCACTTTTAAAAGCAAATAAAAATAATAGCGTTTGTTTACAGCTCCAGCTGTAGAAACAGCTCTATAAGCAAAAATGAGATTTAAGAAATACGAGGAATAGAAAGATCGATTGCTTTTGTTTTTTCTATATTTAGGAAACTTGCATGCCTTCTGGTAAGCCTACAAAAGGTCGATGCATATGAACGGCGTATCTACAGCAGGAGCTGTAAACTAACAACTTGGCTTTTGATTGGTCGTTGTGAAGATTGGTGTTATTCCTAGAAACGATGCGTTAACCAACCCAAAACCCAAAACTCAAAACTCAAAACTCAAAACTCAAAACTGGCTTTTAACGTACCATGATGCGTTCAGTCACCTTCGTACTGCCATTGGTTAGGTGGAGAAAGTAGACGCCTGTTGCAAGGCCGTCGGCTGGGATGCTGCGGATGTTGGAGGCGTTGTTGATGGCTTCGTAGAGGAGTTGTCCGGCGGCATCGTAGAGTAGGACGGTGACGTCGTTATCGAAGTTGGCGTTGAATTCAATGTGGATACAATCGGTGACGGGATTGGGGAATACGGTGATTCCTAAATCGGGTCTTGGTCGATTGATGAAGACACATCGGTTTGAATTCAGGAGGCCAGATCGAGGACCATTGATGGCAGCGAGCATGCGATTTTTTTGACCAATGGTAAACATCGAAATGCAAGCATCATCGGTATAGTCCATAAAATTCATAAACATATCGGCGGAGCCACAGCTGGTCGATGGATGCGTTGGACAACCATTATGAAAATTATCTTGGCGTGGTGTATCTTCTACAAAATCGTCTTCTTCTTCACAGCCTTTGGTGCCCCAAATATGTTTGAGGTTAAAATAATGTCCAATCTCGTG
>CALGJS010000342.1 GCA_937927835.1 uncultured Saprospiraceae bacterium
AAGTTACGGTCTATGTAGAAGGAGTTTGTAATTTATGTAATTAAAGGAAGCAAGAAGCAAGAAAAAGCACTATGAAAAACAAAACACTTATCGTCCTACTTCGTGGTATTAATGTTGGTGGGAAACGCAAAATCCTGATGGAAGATCTTCGAATGCTATTAGGTAAAAACGGTTATTCTGAAATACGTACCTACATCCAAAGCGGTAATATTCTTTTAGAAAGTGATAAAGAGCAGGATATTGAAAAAATAGGAGTTCATATCCAAGAACTAATAGGAAAAGCTTACGGTTTTGTTGTTCCAACCGTCGTGCTACCTGCCGAAAGTCTAAAAAAAGGCCACGCTAAAAATCCTTTCCCCGCTCCTGAATCAGATAAGATTTCCTTACATCTTACGATCCTGCAAACTACTCCTAAACCTGCTCTGGTAAAAGCCATTGCTGATTTTGATGCCGGAGCAGATCGCTTTGAGATCAAAGGGCAATTCGTTTATCTGCGCTGCGAAGGAAAATACCATAAGTCCAAATTGACCAATAATTTCTTTGAGAAAAAATTAGCCGTAGCTGCGACTACTCGCAATTGGCGAACGGTCGAGAAGTTATTAGACATGGCGGAGTAGGAGTAGATATTAATCAATTTATAGTTGGAATTTCCTATTGAGTATTGCTATTAAAAAATAGTCGAAGAAAGTTTTTCTAGAAATAGAAGTAAAAAAAATTGAGGTAGAATATTTTAATTATAACAATTAAAGTTTAAAAAAAGACTACACCCTCCGGGTGGGCCCACCCCCTGAATTTGACCGAACACCACTTAAAGATCCTGCGCAAGAGGCAAAAACCATGTGGAGACACCAAACTCCTGACAATTGCAATGAACTCGTAAAGCAATGCCACCCTAACTCAGGACAATTCCCACGTTAGTTATGTAAAAAAGTTTGCCTATTGGCAATCCGAAAAAGAAAATACGCGCGTGTGAATTCACAATATTCAAAAGCACTTAGTTATGATTTAAGATTTTTTGATTCCTCAAATATACTTAAATTGTTTTAAATATAAAAATAAAACACAAAATAATTTATTTTTATTTCAAGCTAAATTTAAAGTGTATTAAGCCCAAAGAACTATTTCTTCTTCTCATAAGTCGCCGGATTAATCGCCATCGCTGTCCAGGATTTAAAAAAGTGTGCTACTTTTTTCTCATCATATCCATCACCACTTTCCAGCATCCAGCTATCTTGCGTATGAATTCTTTTTCCTTCGGTATCAAGGATCACAAAAACAGGAAAACCCAATCGTTGCGGAAATTCATATTGCTTCAACAAAGTTTCGTTCTTGTTTTCTTTGCTATAATTTAAATGATAAACTAAAAAATTATCATCTACGATGGTTTTAATCGTGGTATCTTGTTGAACAAAATCCTGAAATTTATAACACCATCCACACCAGTTTCCACCAACTTGTAAGATGAGATGTTTTCCTTCCTCCTTGGCTTGAGCGAGCATCTTCGTGATGTCTTCCTCTGCATTTGCCGTAGGCGTATAAAGTGTTCCGTGCGTCTTTTGAGCAGAGAC
The DNA here is from genome assembly GCA_937927835.1 of uncultured Saprospiraceae bacterium. GTDB lineage: Bacteria > Bacteroidota > Bacteroidia > Chitinophagales > Saprospiraceae > JALZUU01. The sequence goes on from CALGJS010000342.1 coordinate 1,569, forward strand.
TTGTTGAGTCCCAATAAAAAGAAAGATCAATAGCGTGAGGTAAAATAATTTTTTCATATCGTTAATAGGTTTGAGTCTTGGAAGAGGGTTGAGGTCCATATTACAGGACATTTGCGCGTTTGCTGCTACTCTCCGGCGATACTGCCGGAGCAGGGAGGCGAGAAATGGAAAAAATGTCCAGTAATATGGACTCCAATATAAGATTTAATTCTAAAAATAGCTCAATCATTTTTGGGCGACCACACCAATTGTCTTCCAAACTACCGCATTTCCTCGAGCATCTAAAGGTTCTGTAATTTCTAAATCTTCCTGCCAGTCTAAAATAGAAAATCCGAGTTGAGTCAAGCGCTGATGAATTTTAATAGCTGGATAATAATCAGACCAAAGCGCTGCTTCCTGAAAATTCAAAGGTGTGATAAATATCAATATACCACCAGGAGATAAGACCCGAAAATGTTCTCGCAATGCCGCCGCAGGATCTGCCACCCGATCTATTAAAAAACTATGCACCACTAAATCTTGCGAATTATCTTCAAAAGGTAAATCCGCTGCTTTCGCCAAACCAAAATCAAGGTTTGAAATAGTATGTCCACTGATATTCTTAATACCAGAAAATCCTAAACGAGCACTATCCAACCTGATCGCTTTTTGATCAATCCAATAATCTTTAGCTTGCTTAAGTAACTGATAACTAAAATCCAAACCCCAACATTTAGCATTCGGATATTGCTGCGCAAGGGTAGCGATCCACCTTCCTACACTGCAACCTAATTCGGTAATCGTTCGAGGTACGGTTGGAAGATAAGGCTGCGCAAAATCAAGGACGGGTTGCAAAGGATATTGTTTCCACAAATCATCGGCTAGGTGCAAAGCGGTTTGACGAATGACCATAGGGTCGTATCGCTCATAACGATCTTTCTGGAACTCTACTGGAGATTTATCGTAGAAAAAAGGAATAGATTTTCGATGGAGAAGTGGAGCGCGCATAT
>CALGJS010000343.1 GCA_937927835.1 uncultured Saprospiraceae bacterium
AGTTGCTCAAAGGTTTTATCTTTTGAATTTACTGACGATATAATTTTTGTCTTTCTTCTTCTCTCAGGAATTAGGAACAAACCTCCTTCACGACTTCCAATCCAAATATTCCCCTTAGAATCTTTATATGTACGAAGTAAGAAATAATCTTCATTTAATATTTTCAAATCCAGACTATCTAAAAGATGGCCCTCAATATCAAATTCAAAAAATCCAAAAGCATCTCCAATTAAAAATTGATCATCCAAGTATCTAGCACTCAAAGTATTTATTTTGGCTGCTCCTTTTTTTGAAAATTCTACTACCTGTGATTTTTCTTGTTCTATATCAATTTGAATAAACGTATTGCCATCCGTTTTTAAGATATATTTTTCTGCATCATTCGCTGAAAAAAAATCTGTTATCTTATTTTCTATTTTCCCTACAAAAAATGATTTTCTAATCTTCCCTCTTTTCCAATAGAGCATACCCGAATGATTCGAATAAAAGATAAATCCATCTTTAAACAACCTGTAATAAAACAAATCACTCCCTTTAGCAAAGTAGTAATAAACGGAATCTTGTTTGAGTTGATAAAACGTATTCATTCTCCTAGTCAATCGATAATCCTGTGCCTGTGAAGTTATCAATTTAACAGAGTCTAGTCTTAGGATTTTCTTTTCATTATTCAGCATGGCTGTATCTAATTCTATTGCTGACAGCCATTGCTTTTCATTGTCTTCATAAACAAATTGGGTGTAATCTTCACAAGCATAAACGATATGTCCTTTTTCAAGGAAAGAGAGAACACAATTCTTGTCATGAACGATATGCACAGAATCATTCAAAATATAAGCTGGTGAATTATTGTAGGTTTCCAACCAAATTCTTCCGGCAGTATCTTTCATGGCGTGCACGACATCGTTTCCTGGAAGTCCGTCTTTGGTGGAGAAATTTTGAAAAGTATAACCATCAAATTTTGCCAATCCGTTTTCGGTATAAGCCCAGATGTATCCTTCATCGTCTTCGATCACACCATAGACATAATTGGAAGGCAAACCATCTTTAGTTGTATATTGAATACCATTATAATCCTGCCCCAACACGAAGTTAAAGCAGAATAAAATAAGCATCCCTGTTAAAGTTAGCTTGGAAATACCATGCATGATTAGATTCACCCTTGAATATATTGATTTTTCAAGTCAATCAAGTAGTTTTTGGAGCATCGGTTAATCTGAAGGAATAAACGGTGAGGAACATAAAAAATGGTGCGTATAGATGAACATCCATACGCACCAAAAGATTTGGTTGGGGTTTCTAGTTTTTCAGGATGAAACCCGACTTGCTGGCTTTAGGATTTATTAGAAAAATTTAACGTTTTCCTAAAGCATCCTTTTTCATTTGGTTTTAAGAAGTTGATATGGTCAGGATCATATTTCAATTACTGTATCGCTTTTTAGCTAATTATTTGTAGCTATACTGGCAACTATTCCAAAGATAAAGAGATTCTTTAACCCAGACACAAATATCCGACTAACGGTCACTTTCATTGAATTAACGGTAAAATTGACTTAAAAACGGTTAGAATCATTAGGTAAATTGGGATATTGGCTCATATTGGGGTGAGAATTTTAATCAATTAGAATTAGAATTTTTCCTGTAATCGTGAATTTTGGGTTGTAGAGGGGAGTTCTTATTTGCAGCGCGCACCCTTAGTCCCTAAAGGAAAATCTGCGCGCAATAACATAACAACCAGCCAAGCTACAAGGGCAGAGATTTCTATTCCCACCTATCCTAACGGCTAGGCAAGTTCCCATTCCCATTCCCATTCCCATTCTAATTCTAATTCCCATTCCCATCAATACAACTCCACCATCACCCGTTGTGGATCACTAACCCCACCTCCTTCAAATTCCATTTGCGTAATCGGCACGCCTTTAGATTTTAAATAATTAAACATTTCTCTTGCTCTGACATCTCCCAAGGTGATTTCTTTGCTTCCACGATAGCTAGTAGATTCATTTGGACCAACTGTTGCCGAAAGCATAATAGATTGATCTGTAGCCTGTTTTAACACCATAGCTATATCATCTAATTCCTTTTTTGCTTTATCATTTAATATGACCTGATTTCTTCCAAATAGAATATTTGAAAAATAGATCTGATCTCGACCGGTTGCCTTTCCTTTATTAATCATCTCTGTCATTTTTTTGACCGAGTCACTGGAATTACTAGGGAAACGAACATTAAGCGTTTTTATGGTCTCTTCAGGATTAGGGACTGGTGGAGTTTCTACGGCTTTTGGATCACCGGTAGTTGGTGGTGGTTTTTGACAGCCATCCATTCCGAAAATTAATTTAATTCCTAATGCCAAAGCTAAAATAAATAAGGCGAGCCCTCCAAATATTTTTAATGGGTTGAATTGTATATTGACTTTAGTCTCGTCTGCAGTTTTGGTGGAAGAATAATGAAACCCACCATTATTTCCTTCCGATGCAGGAGGAATGGGATGCGTTGTAGTGGGAATGGTCTCTTTTGGTATCGCCAGATTTGCGGTAATTTCTTTTGGCGGTTCTGGAATAATCAAGTCAGGATTATCTGCTAATAATTCATGGACACTGTCGGTAAGTATGAGGAGCGAACTGGTGATTTGATTAAGCTCTTGTTGTTTAGCACCTACATCCAAAATTACGGAATCATTAAAACTATTAAACCGAGCTTTAATAACAGTGAGTTGATTGATAAATTCTCGTTCGTCATGGTTTTCAACGTCCATTCCATCAATCGATCGAATTAGATCGTCCAGATCATCCATAGCAAGTTTTAAACTGGCTCTGCCAATATGATCTTTAATCTGACGAATTCTTTCCGTAATATTGCTTGCTTTCATTAGGTGCGTGAGCGATGAATGAAAACGAAAGATAAGAAATTTATTTTGAAAAATTGATTCTCAAATAATTCTAGTAAGATCAAAAAAAAACTGTTGAATCGAAGAGAGTCTTCTTCTCAGCGATTCAACAGTTCAACAATTCAATTATTCAACAGTTCAGTTATTTTTTCACAATAATCAACACCTGACTCATTTGTTTTCGATCTTCAATATCCGCCTTTAGAGAATAAATTCCTGCAGGAAGATTTTGTAGATCAAATCGTACTGGTTGGTAAGTTAATTCATCAATGGATTTTAAAACCATCTGTTGACCATAAGCATTATGAATTTGAATCACGGCTGGTTTTCCAGCATACTTAGATAAGTCAACTCGAACCTCATTGTTTGCTGGGTTTGGAAATAAGACGAAGTCGTCATCTAGTTTTTGATGATCAATTTCAATGATATTTGAAAAAGCAACTTCTCCATTATCGTAAATCGCCTTCACTTGATAATATACAATACCGTTAGAAAGTCTTTCATGATCATAAGTTTGATATTGGGTCGCATTACTAGTTTCCGTTCCATAGGCATCTTTCTGCTCAATGGCTTCAAAATTAACACCATCATACGATCGGCCGATGGCAAAGAAATCATTTTTATATTCCGTGTTAGTCGTCCAATTTAGTTGGATGCCATCTGGAGAGGTTGCACCTCGAAGGAATAAGATTTCTTGGTCAGGCGAAACAAAAAGACCTGATGCACCGCTACCTCCATTGATAACGACGGTGTAATCTTCTACTTCTCCTTCTACAAAGTTAGCACAAGCTCCGACGTAGTTATTTTTGCTAACCGCCACACGCATTCGAGTAGTTCCGTTAGTTGCTGTTGCCGGAATATTTAGGTTTCCGTTTACCACGGTTCCACTATTATTAAATGTTTGGAAAACTCTTTCTCCGTTATCGGTAAGGTCTCCATCACCATTTAAATCTATCCATACGCGCCAGTAAAGATCCGGTTGATAACCATCATAACTTAATCCTGGCGTTAGAGTAATACTTGGATTTGTACCCGCTGAAACATTGGTAGATTCTTCTGTAAAATCTGAGTAACCACAACCAGAAGGACTACATTTACCACTAGACTTATTAATCGTTCCAAAGGCAACACGGCTAATCCATTCTTCCCAAGGCTGCGAGGATGCAGCATCACAATAATCTCCAGTCGGTGGTGAACCTCCTCCCGTAATATTGATCGAATAATCTTCTACTTCACCTTCTACAAAAGATTCACAAGAAGTAGGGTAGCTGCCTTGCTTGACACTGACTCGCATTCGAGTAGTTCCATTGGTTGCACTACTTGGGATGTTGATGGAACCGTTAAAAACTTGACTGCCTGGATTGGTTTGTAATACTTGTTCGTTGGCATCACTAAAATCTCCATCACCATTCAAATCAATCCATACCCGCCAGTGAAGATCAGTTTGGTAACCGCTCCAACTAAGTCCTGGAGTCAATTGAATATTATGATTATTTCCTTTGCTTAAGTCGGTAGAAATATTTGTAAAGTCTGAGTAACCACAACCCGATGGACCACATTTTCCTGATTCATTATCGATGGTTCCAAGTTCTACTCCTGCGATCCATTCTTGCCAAGGTTGGCTAGAACTAGAGTTACAGTAATTACCTACAGGAGGAGTAGGGCCAGCAGGTAATACGGTGATATTAAAACTACAATTTTCAGAATTACCACAATTATCCGTTGCCTGATAATTAACAATATAGGTATTGGCACTCAGTGTACTACCGCTCGCTGGACCACCTGTACGAATCAATGACAAACCACCAGAAGGACAATTCGTACTGACTGTTGGTAAAGAATAATTGATGGTAGTACTTGTACTGCCTTGAGGAATTTGAATAGAAACATCAGAAGGGCAATTTAGCGTGATGTCGGTGGTTGGACTTCCGCCCAAAATTACATCTTCTTTCAGTGTACAGATGGCCTGCCAATTCTGCGTGTAAAGTTGGATATCTAAATGATGAACTTCATTGTCTAGGTTACCAATTGTAACAGGAATTTCACAATTCGTACAATTATAAATTGTATTATAGTTAGCACTAAATAATTTTACAATATAATTTCCAGAATTAACACCTGAAATGGTTACGCTATTGGACGTAGTCGTCCAAGTGATATCATCGCAATCACCGTTGGTTGGATTATTGGTGACGTTGAAATTTCGTTCGACAGATGGGGCAGGATTCCATTGTCCATTTCCACCTTGACTTGCACGTACTCTAACGGTTCCTGTCGTTCCGTTTAAGGTAATGATATTGCCATTAATAGTTGCAGGGCCAGAGATGATTGCAAAGCTAACAGGTAACCCAGAGGTAGCTGTAGCAGAGATTGAAAATGGAGCATCGTTGATGTTTTTATCGCTAATTGCTTGGAAACTGATCGTCTGATCTTGTGGTCCTGTTGGTGTACCGTTATTAGCACCCGGAGTAGCAGGTGTTCCTTTCCAGCTAGCCGCTAATGCATTGTCTAAGCCTGGTGCTCTCAACTGTAGCGTCGGGCCGTCGCCATCTGGTGCAGTAGGCCAAGGACTTTTGTCATCGTATTCTACTTCGTCAATTAAGACGCCATTGGCATTTTTTAAAGTAATTAGTTCGCCACCTCCGCTGAGACCAAAACCGCGTGGGTCTTGACCAAAACTACCGATCACATTTGTAACGTTTGGATAGACAGATTGGAAACTTTCTAAATCTTCCGCCAATACTAAGTATCCATTAGCTGGAATAATAGTATTTTTTGGTAAGCCAAAAAAGTTATCTCCTTCATCTTCAAAATACCAGCCTGAAATATTGACAGCGCTATTATTTGGATTATATAATTCTACCCAATCTTCAGGATTAGGACTGTCTGGAGAATTATAATTTATTTCATTGATAACAATCGGTTGAGTAGTAGTAGAGCCTTTTACAAAATTTGCAGTGATGTTACTACTGCCACCAAAAACAGTTAAAGACTCCAATGGATTATCTCCATTCAATGCTCCAGACCAACTGTTAAGTACATATCCTCGATCTGGAAATGCTTGTACCGGAATAGGAATTCCACGGAAATAAGTACCTGTAAAGGAAGCATTATCTACGTTCACGGTGCTAAAAGCAACCTCTCCACGATTGGATGGGTTTAGATTAACGGTTATGTTGGTGGTGCCAGAGATCTCATTAAAAGCAGAAACAAAATGGTTGCGGACTACATTTGGGCGACCGTTCGCAAAGGTTCTAAGCTTTTGTACGTTTTGATCCCATACTTGAAATCCACTGCTCCAAAGGTTATGGTGTTCTTGAATTTCTCCCGCATATTCATTTCGATATTGGGTGATCCGAGCGTTCATACGTTCTGGTGTGTAAAGCACATTTAATTGATCTGCCATTCGGTTGATCAAACCATATCTCCATTGGTCATTTTCCAACATATTATTAAATAAATCTGTTGCCCAACGTGGATTAGGCCATAAGAAATCGGTGGGATTTAATAATCGTTCTAGAGAATTACCTTGAAAATATCCGGTATTAAAAGGTTGATTCAAATCAAATAGCCCAAAAGAAAAATCTAAGTCCCATGTCAACCATCTCCAAGGCTCATCACTATTTCTTTTTTTCCAACGTCGGTTGTTGTTTCCAGGCCAATCGGCGTTGTCAACAAAAACATTAAAAACGATATAATCTCTATAATGGTCGGGATCTAATTGAGTTTTTAGTTCTGCAAAATTTTCATTATTAGACAAATCACTAGATATGAAAAAATCTTCAAAATCGTCCCACGCTGCAAAATCTCCTTCTCTGATTTCACTTTCGTTTTCTAAAAAATCAATTTCATCATCGTCTTGATCAAATCTATTTTTGATATAACGCTTGTCCATTCTTTCTCGAATATTATGAATACCCCAATATTCTCCATTAATGTAAACAATGCTTGGTCGATCTGCCTGACCGTAAATAATCGGTCTTTCAATTTCATCATCTACATCAGCAATATTTCTAACCAGACTAGTAACCATGGCGTCTCTGAAGTGGGTAATATTCCAGTCTTGTCCATTGTTTCTAAGCACTAAACTTCGATATTCTTCTAAATCTTCATCTGGAAAAACAGCATAAGGAATCACTGAACCATCTAAACTTTTTTTAGCTTTTAAAGCCAAAGATTTTTGAGCGTTGGTCGCACTTCCTGTTCCTTGTATTTCTGATTCAAATAACATATTGAATCCTTGGGTCCCATCAGTTTCGTATAATTCTGCGTTGACAACAATTTCGATATCTTCTAAAAAATTTGGATAAATTCCTATCGCAGGGTCGAACATTTCATCTGGATCTGCACTATAAGCAATCACCGGAAAGTCATGGGAAATATTGAATAAATAAGTTTGCGTTCTAGTTTTACTTTCGATTAATGGTGGTGAAAAAGCCCGCGCACGTAATGGTGTATTGGTGCTGACAGTTATCGGACCGGTGTATTCTGGATCGTTGATAGTTGGAGTAGAGCCATCTGTAGTATAGTGGATATCTGCTCCGCCAGTAATGGTAGATAAAGAAACCGTTCGACTAGAATTGTAAATTCCACCTTGTACCGAAAAGGTGACTGGTTCTACAAAAGTCAATCCTGGATCGGTATTGTTTGGACCATTGGGAGTTGGCTCAGCGAAGAAATCAAAGCTGGAACCTCCGTTGGGTGATCGACCTTCAGAAACATCTTGGGCTTGGACGCCAAAGGTATAGCTGTCCACAATAGTAACTCCGTCTGGTCTTACCAAGGCAAGATCTTCCCCGCTTGAACCTAATTTTATATCAACGTGACGCGCACCTTGTTCTGGTTCTTTATCTGCCCATAAAAGCAGATATCCTCCTGCAGGAACGGTAGTTTGTCCAGGGTTGTTGGTTGGAATTTGCCATTCGGTTAGCACGGTTAAATCATCGGTGATATAATACCCGCCAATGTTGACGGCACTTCCAGTTGGATTATAAATTTCAATCCAATCGTCGGCATCTCCAAACTCATCGGTATTGGTAGTACCATTGGAGGCCATAAACTCATTGATCAATAATTGCTGGGCATGGAGGCTAAAAGTGGATAGACATCCAGCCATGGTCAATAAAAATAGGAAGGATAGTTTTCGTAAATTAATTTTTGCAAACGCCATAGCAATAGCGTTAAGAGTAGTGGGTGTGGTGAGCATTCTCATATTTGTTTTGGTTAATGATTTTAAATAACTTCTTTGATACGGAAGAAAGAATAGAAAGAAACTCTAAACGACTTCAATAAAAATCTCCTTATTCCAAATTGATTAAGAATTAGAAAAGATCCTATCGGATATATCAATAATAATGTGATGAAAAAAGATTAAAAGAAAATCTTTTATAAGAAGTGTTTGAGTAACTTCCTAATCCACAGAATTTTAGGTGTTTGTGGGACGGAGAAAGATCTTCCTGAAAAGAAGTTATTGAGGGGGCAAATTCAATACAGACACAAGTTAGCAATAAGCTAAGTAAAGAACAAATTTTTAAAGAGATATTATTCATATAAATAAAAAGCGCCATTTCTAGTTAAGAAATGACGCTTTTTATTGTTATATCCTCTTTCAGCTTTCGCTAAAAAATTTATTTATCACTAATTACGGTAAAACGCTTACTAACTAGTTTACCTTGTTTTGGTTGAACTGTTAAGAAATATAAACCGCTGTTTAAATCCTTTAGGTCAATTTCTGTCCGTGCACCACCTAAACTTTCAAGTGGGAAGGTTACTAAAATTCGACCCATTTGATCTTGAATTCTAACAATACCTTCTAACTGATCATAACTTGTTAAGTCGATGGTCATAGAATTAACAGCTGGATTTGGGAAGAGGCGCATTTCTGCAAAATCAATCGTATTGGTTGTTTCTCTAACCGTTGCATTTGTATTAGCATCTATTCCGCTAGTACTTGTACCTGTAGATAAATTGATGGTGTAATCTTCTACTTCTCCGTAAGCAAAATCGTCACATGGAGTAGGGAATCCATCTCGACTTAAAGCTACCCGCATTCGTACTGTACCAGGCTCCGCATTTGCAGGAACGGTAAAGACATTCGTTACCGTATGCGTAATAATTCCATAACCAAGATCCGCAGTGAATCGAGAAATAATCAATTCATCTGGAGAAAAGTTTAAGTCACCATTAAAGTCAATCCAAGCACTCCAGTATTCATCATGATTTTCAAAACTATATTTAGCTGTCAACGCGATATCATAAAGATCACCGATAATTAATTCAGTAGACATATCAGTGAAATCACTGTATCCACAACCATTATCACATTTTCCACTTAGATTATTAATGTCTCCAACCACCACTTGGCGAATGTATTGTTGCCAAGGTTCGTCCGCACTAACATCGCAGTATTCTTCTCCTAATGGATTATCACAACCGTCAGGAACTCCGTTATTATTTTCATCTTCGTTATCATCAAAGCCAGGACATTCATCATCTGCATTACAAACACCGTCACCGTCTTCGTCTTGGAAAGTACCTGCACAATTACAGTCACCGTCATATACATCACCTGAAGTACAATCGTCGTTATCATCACAAGATTGTCCAGTTAAAGTACAACCTGTATTACCTTCTCCAATGGCAACCGTATAATCTTCCACCTCTCCTTTTAAGAAGATTTCACAAGAAGTTGCATAACCACCTTTTTTAGTTGAAATTCTCATTCTTGTGTTTCCTTCTTGCGCACTGTTCGGAATAGAAATAGTTCCGCTTACAGCATCACGACCACCATATCTTTCAAATACTTTTTCGTTGTCATCCATAAAGTCACCGTCTCCATTTAGGTCGATCCAAACGCGCCAGTAAAGATCTGCATCTTGACCAGCCCAGCTGATACCAGGAGTCAGCGTAATTCCGTAAGATTCACCAGCACTGATATTAGCCACTAGGTTGGTAAAGTCTCCATAGCCACAATCGGTATCACATTTTCCAGAAGTATTGTTGATTTCTTGGAAAGCAACATTGGTTATATATTCTTGCCAAGGCTCCATAGAAGAGGAAGTACAATAAGTTCCGCTAGGAGGTCCAGGCTCACCTTGGGTAACAGATACGGTAAAAGCACAAGTTGCAGATTGTCCACAATCGTTCGTTGCTTGATACCGAACGGTAGTCGTACCTAATTCAAAGAAGCTACCACTTGCAGGTCCAACCACTTGTGTAAAGTTTACATCTCCAGAAGGACAGTTGGTTGTTCCAGTTGGATTGTTAAAATCAACGTTAGCTCCATTAGACCCGAAAGGAATTTCAATATTAAGGTCTGCAGGACAGTTGATACTAACAAAAGTACCGTTGGTTGAACTAGGTTCAATTAAAAAGAATGGAGTAGCGTCCAAATCGATTCCAGAAGCACTTTCTTGGCTAGTTGAATTGGTAATTGCATAATTCCAATCACGACGCTCAAGATCATCATATTCAAAACTGCTTGGGAAGCTATAGTTCTTATCAGCAAATTCAGAATTATCAATCGTTGTTCTTGCCCAAAGCATATATACATAACGGCCGTCAGGACGTAAGAATGCGTGAGCCTCTACACCATCAGGTGCGTTGAGTTCTGCAGAGCGACTTTCATCGTAAACCGTTCCCCACAACATATCAGAAGTCGTCTTCATTGCGATTCCTTCTTCGTTCAATACCTCATCGCCTTGGTCAACG
>CALGJS010000344.1 GCA_937927835.1 uncultured Saprospiraceae bacterium
TGGTGGATGGGTTTTGCACAAATACCATTTAATCGATTGCCCAAACAAGCAGCAGTTGGCAAGGTCGATAATTTACTATCAAAAGGCTACGCCGAATTAAAAAAGGTTTTTCAAAAAGTAAAAAAAGAAAAATATACTAAACGATTTTTGATGGCCTTTTTCTGCTATAGTGCGGGGGTACAAACAGCTATCTTTCTGGCTTCTACCTTTGCGACCAAAGAACTGGGTTTTGAAACGAGTGAATTGATCATCGTCGTTTTAATTTTACAAATTGTAGCAATTGGCGGTGCTTATTTATTTGCAGCCCTTTCCGGTAAATTCGGTAATAAGCAAACCTTAATTTTGATTTTAATCATCTGGAGTCTGGTCTGTATGGCTGGCTATCTCGTGCAAGACAAGATGATGTTTTATGCAGTAGCAGGAGGCGTCGGATTAGTGATGGGCGGGGTGCAATCCTTGTCGAGATCTACGTATGCGAAATTTATTCCGGAAGGTTCGGATGATACGGCTTCTTATTTTAGTTTTTATGACGTTTTAGAAAAATCAGCGATCGTGATCGGAACTTTTGTTTTTGGTTTTATTGATCAATTGCTCGGTGGAATGCGGAATAGTATGTTGGCCTTGGTGGTGTTCTTTATTATTGGTATTATTATTTTGTCGACGGTGAAGGTTGGGCGGGAGATTGAGTAGATTGGTGGATTTTTAATTAATAATTTTATAATGAAAAATTAATAATGCCCTCATTCGTTTTAGCTGTATTAGATTTCTTATTTATTTTTGAAATAATATAGAAATGAAAATTCAGCTTGGTATTCTTGGTGTTTTATTTTTAATAAAGATTCAGATTTATAGTGCTAAAGATTACGGCGAGTAAAGCGAAACCGTAGATACAATTCATGAATTATATCTACGGTTTTGCACATTAGGTCATCCCAGATTTCGGCAATCCAACTCTATACAATCTCCTCCGCTCACCCATCCGCTTTCGCGGTGCCTTCCTTTGCCGCATTGTCATGCGTGTGCTTCCCATCCGCTTTCGCGGTTCTCTTCCTTGGCGTATTGTCACACGCCACCCTTCGGGATCGGTCGTTCATTTCGTCGGGGTCAGTCAGTTACATAAATTTCAACATAAAAAATCGTTTCAAACGATACGCCAACCAATACATTACTGGAATAACGACGAGCGTTAAGAAGGTCGCAAAGACCAAACCGTAGATGACCGTCCAAGCCATCGTTCCCCAGAATGCAGCATTGTCTCCACCGATAAAAAACTGTGGATCTAAATCTGTAATCAAGGTAGTGAAATTAATATTCAAACCAACAGCTAATGGAATCAATCCTAGCACCGTCGTAATCGCTGTCAATAATACCGGACGTAATCTCGTTGCGCCACCTTCGATTACCGCATCCTTCACCATCTCTGTATCCATATCATTCATATGTGATAGCTCCGCTTTTTCACGGATACGTTGCACTACGAGGTTGGTATAATCAATCAATACAATCGCATTATTTACCACAATTCCCGCCAAGGAAATAATCCCAACTCCGGTCATGATAATTTCAATATCCATTCCAGTAAAAACATACCCGAGGAATACGCCAATCGTACTAAAGATCACCGAAATGATAATGATAAACGGAGAAATAATTGAATTAAATTGTCCTACTAAAATGATAAAAATCGAAAACATCGCAATCATAAATGCCGACGATAAGAATGCTACCTCTTCCGCCTGCTGCTCTTGTCCTCCCGCAAACTTATAGGTAAAATCATCCGGCATTGGAAAATCTTCCAAGACTTCTTTGATTTCGTCTACTACTTCATTGGCATTATAAGGTTGTACCACATTGGAAGTAACACTGATCATTCGTTCCTGCTCTTTTCGATTGATAGAACTATAAGTAGACGTAAAACTAATCTCTGCTACCGTCGAAATAGGCACTTGACTAATTCGTCCATTGGCTGGATTTCGAAAGGTGATTTTTTGATTTAATAGATCATCAATACTATATCGATACTTCTCATCCAACCGTAGAGTAATCGGATAATCGTCTTCTCCATCTTTAAATTTAGACACCTCTTTTCCAAAAACCGCTGTTCGAATCGCATCCGCAATGGCATAAGTAGAAACGCCATAACGACGGGCGGCATCCCGATTGATGTTCATCGTCATCTCTGGTTTTCCAATATTTACATCTGCTTTTAATTCTTCGACGCCTCCAATATTTTTACTATTGATATAAGCAATCATTCGCTTAGACAATAATGCCAATGTATCAATATTTTCTCCTTGTATTTCAATAAAGATAGGTTTCTCTTGTGGTGGCCCAGATTGATCTTTATCTACCGTTATCTGTACGCCAGGAATCCCTTGTACGGCTTCCCGAATATCTTCCATCGCGTTAGCGGTTGACAATTCTCCACGTTCTGTAGACGCTACAAATGAAACCGTTAGTCTTGCTCGGTTAGGAGAAGCACCGAAATTCGGTCCAGCATTTGGATCGGACGTATTTTCACCAATTTGTGCAAGTACTGCTTGTACGATCGCTCCGTAGGGCTCGACTACTTTGGTGACTTTAGCTTCTAATTCTTTCATCGTGGCATTGGTCGCTTCGATATCTGAACCTAAAGGTAATTCTACAAACGCATTCACAAAATTAGGATCGGGACTAGGGAAAAATTCTACCTTCGGCATATTCGCACCTAATAAAATAAAAGTCCCAAAAAGTAATCCGATGGTTCCTAAAAATATAAACACAGGAACAATGCCTCGTAAGGCAAAACGAATAAAATTATTATATCCTCTTTCTAGTAAGGGTAAAAAACTATTTTGAAAAGCAAAGGCGGCTGGACGTAGTAAGAAGTAATTTACTAAAGTGACCAAAACCACAATTCCCATGACATTTCTTAACCACATAATATCGGAAAAATGAGCGCCTACCGCAACAAGAATCATCGCTAGTGCAAGAACCAATACATTCCGCATCTTACGATTACGTTCCGCTTTTGATTCTGCTCGTTCATCAATTTTAATAAACGTCGCTGTGATCACTGGATTGATGACCAAGGCTACAAACAAAGAAGAACTTAAAACAATGATCAATGTAATCGGTAGATATCGCATAAAACTTCCCATCAGTCCAGGCCAAAAAATCATTGGAAAGAAAGCTGCTAACGTTGTTGCAGTAGAAGCTATAATCGGTAAGGCAACTTCGCCTGTACCTCGCTTAGCTGCATCAATATTGCTATAGCCATTCTGTTTAAAACGATACACATTTTCTACCACTACAATCGCATTGTCCACCAACATTCCAAGCGCGAGAATCAAGGAAAAAAGTACGACCGTATTTAGTGTATAGCCAACTAAATTAATGATTAAAATTCCCATCAACATCGAAAGTGGAATCGCAATTCCGACAAACATCGCATTTCGCAATCCAAGGAAAAACAACAGAACCAGTACCACCAAAATTACTCCTGAGATGATGCTATTTTCTAAGTTAGAAACCATATCTCTGGTCTGAACCGACTGGTCATTAAAGATGCTGACTCTGACGCCTTTCGGCAAATAAGATCGTTTGGCTTTACGGATGATTTCCTTAATTTTATCAGAAGCCGTCAACAAGTTTTGCCCACTCTGCTTGATAACATCCAAAGAGATCACAGGCAACTCATCGGCACGCGCAATACTCGTTTGTTCTTTAAATCCAAAACGAACATTGGCAATATCTCGTAAATAAATTGGGTTTTGGTTTTCCGCTTTTACAATCAAATCTTCCAGGTCACGAACTGTTTCAAACTCTCCGATCACTCGAATCGTCCGACGAAAATCATTGCTGATTAATTCTCCTCCCGACATCGTGATATTCTCTGATCGAATGGCATTTTCAATATCATTAAAACTAACCTGCGTAGACTCCATACTTGGCAAATCAATATCTACCTTTACCTCTCGTTCTTGTGCTCCTTTCATATCAATTTTAGAAATCTCTGACAATTCTTCGATTTCGTCTTCTAATAATTCCGCGTATTCTTTTAACTCTTCGTTGGGATAATTTCCAGAAACGTTGACCGTCATAATCGGAATCTCAGACATGTTGATATCCAATACTTCTGGATCTTGCGTTAGATCATTAGGCAGTTCAGATTTTGCTTTATCTACGGCATCTTTTACTTTTCGAATGGCTACATCTAAATCGACGTTGGCTTGAAATTCGGCCACGATCAGCGAGTAATCTTGGAGGGAAGAAGAGGTGACATTTTTAATTTCCGAAACAGATTGAAGTTCCTTTTCGATCGGTCGAGTAACAAGGCTTTCCATGTCGGAAGCCGAGTTACCAAAATAGACCGTATTGACATAAATTTTCGGCCACGGAATTTCTGGAAAAGCCTCCTTTGGCATCGTGTTATAAGAGTTGATTCCAAAAAACAGAATCATAAAGGTCAGAATAAAAATACTGGTACTATTGTCAATCGCAAAAGACGACAACTTAAACTGACGAAATTTTTCTTTCAAAGATGTTATTGGATTATTACTCATTTGATGATGTTGAAACGTTGATTTGTTAGTTTGTTCATTTGTTGTTATGAGTTAATTAGTGATTGGTTGATTGGTTAATTAGTGATCCGTTAGGAATGTTCAATAATTCATGTTCCCTTTGTCTCGCTAGCATTACGTAATGCGTGACCAATTAACTAACCAACAAATTAACACCTCAACTTCCTACATTAATTCAATTAGTTCATTTTCGGCGAGGCCTCGACCACCTTCTATGATGATTTGGTCTCCTACTTTGAGTCCTTCGGTAATGATGACATTTCCTTCGGAGCGTTCCCCCATTGCTACATAGATTTTCTTTGCATAAGCGCCATCAGGACCATCAGCTTTGACATACACATAATCTTTGCCTGTTACTTCTTGTTGTACCAAAACTAAAGGAATCGCTACGGCATCTTTCGCTTCAAAATCTTTCAGTTTCATGATTGCCATTAAGTTGGGCTTAAAAATCCCTTGTTTGTTTAGTAACGCTACTTCTGCTTCGAAAGTACGATTAGCAGGGTTGATGGTACGTCCGACCGAAGCAATTCTTAAAGTTCGATCTTCATTCAGTGCTGGAAAATGAACCTCCACCATTTGACCTCGCTTTACAACCGGTAAGTATCGTTCCGGAACATCTGCAATTACTTTTACTTTGTAGGTGTTCATAATTTTTACAATCGGTTCTCCTGGCCCAGCCATTTCCCCTGCTTCTTTCATGGACATATCCACTACTCCACTGATGGGTGCATATACATTGGCTTTCGTCAATTGGAATCGCGCAGTCTCCATACTTTTTTCAATCCGTTCTTTATTATTTTTTGCTTGTAAATATTGAATCTCTGAACCAATATTCTGCTCCCATAATTTAGACTGTCTTTGAAAAACATCTTCTGCTAAGGTAAGTGCAGTTTGTAGCTCGTCTAATTGTTTATCCACCGATTGCATATCCACACTTGCGATCAGTTGTCCCTTCCGAACGTTCTGTCCTTCTCGTACGACCATCTGTGTAATTCGTCCGCCTGTTTCGCTACTCGCCATCACGGCATCATCTGCTTCTACTACAGATTGGATTTCAACAAAGCGGCTGACGTCTTCGGTACTAATCGTATCGATTTTCACCGCTCGTCGACTTTCCTCTTGCTGGGTCGTATCCATCTCCATAATTTCCTCTTTCAACAAAGCAATGTCCGCTTGTAATTCTTTTAAGGCAGTCCGCTTTTCTTTGACCAATGCCTTTTTACCAGCTAGGTCATCTGGCCATTGATCCGCTCCACCTTGTTGACAAGAAGCGATGAGAAAAATTGCTAGTATAATGATTAAAGTATGTTTCATTTTTAAGCTTTTAGTATTATTTTTAATTTGTGGTTTTTTAATTTGCTAGTTGGCCGGTTTGCTAGTTGGCTTGTTAGCTTCCTTCTATTGCAAAATCGATTTAAACTCATCCCCGTTTTAAGAACTCTTGCTTATGCGCTGGCTGTCTCACGGAGTTCTCAAAACTAAGCTCAACAATTCAACAAGCGTATTTTTACAGGTAACGTCGGTAAAAATTTACGAAAAATTACCCCGGCCCTGAAGGGAGTTTCCGTAAATTTTTACCTTGTTGTTTTTATTCAAAGTGTTATGTTGTTCAACAATTCAACAAGCGAAGCGACCTGCCTGCCGGCAAAGGCAGTTTCAACACCTCCACTATTTTCCTAAGACCGTATCTAGGTTTTGTTTAGAAACCAATAGTTGATATCGTGCTTGAATAAAATTTTGTTGAGTTTGATAAAGTGCCTGTTCGGCTTGCGTCACTTCGATACTAGAACCTACCCCAGAACGATATTTAATCTGTGTCGTATCGTATATTTTTTGAGCCAAAGCGACGTTTTTTTCTTGACTTTGACTTCGTTCAAGTGCGGTAAGGTATTCTGTTCTTGCGTTGGTTACTTCTAATTGAATAGATTGTTCCAATAAGCTAATTCGTTTTTGATCTTGTTCCATGGCGATTTTAGCACGTTGGATTTTTGCTTTTTTATTCCACCCATCAAAAATCGGAACATTGACCCGTAGTCCTGCCACTGAAGTCGGCACCCAGAATCCGTCTTTTCCAAAAAGAGAATTTCCTTGATAGCCATATTGATAACTTACAAAACCACCTACGGAAGGAAGATATCCATCCTTATTAACTTTGATATTATATTCGTGCAGTTTCATTCCGGTCTGTGCAACACGATATTCTGGTCGATTGAGATAATTAATGGGGGCCGATAAATCCTCATCCGTTGCGAGGTTGAGAAGGTCATCTAAATTATCTGAAATTGATAGTGGTTCATTAACTGGATAACCCATCGTAAATTTTAAATAATTTAAAGCGAGTTCTTTTTGTCTAGCGAGGTTGTCTACTTCTGTTCGCAAATTCGCCAACGATAATTCGAGGCGATCAACATCTAATTGTTCTATAAATCCTGCTTCGTAAGTCGCTTTAGTTTCTACCAACATTCCTTCGAGATTAGCAATATTTTTATTTAGAATTTTTAGATTTTCATCGACGATTAGTGGTGGTAAATAAGCGGCTACTACCTGATTACGAACGGACCGTTCTTGAGTCATCAATTCATCACCAACATATTCTTTAAAAGCTTTGGAAGCTTTCAGTGCGGTAAAATAACTTCCGTCAAATATGAGTGCGTTAAGGTCAAGACCAGCGTTAAAACTATTACGAAGGACAAAAGCGGCTTGATTAGAATAATCCGGTGGAAGTACTCCTCCATTTCCCAAACGAATAACCTCTTCAATTTGATCTGGTAAAACCGAAACAGGTACCTTTAGATAATGCTGGAAATTAATCGTTCCGTTTAGTGTTGGAATACCGGCAGATCGTCGCTCCATAATCTGAGCTTCCGCATCTGAGATATTTTCTTTGGCAATCTTAATATTGAGATTATGATCATAAGCATATTTGATCGCCTCAGAAAGACTAAAAGTTGCTTGTGCAAAAACAGCACTATTAGCATAAAAGAGAAAAAAGAGGAGAGCGGTAAATGTTTTCATGTGCTACTTAGTATATTTTTCAAATAATTTTAGGCCCTTCGGCAACGCAATTCCATGAAGATGGTAATGTACGTATTCCACATATAGCTTTTCTTTATTATAATCTTTGAGTGGAAAAACATCCTCATCTACAATCAATAGGGTTTTTCCTACGTAAAGTTTGGCAATAATATCTGTGTTTAAATCTTTCCGATAGAGTCCTTCTGCAATTCCTCGGTCAAGATTTGTCTTAATCACCGCATAGATATGATCTTGATGTAAAGCCTCCATCATTCCCCAAATATCCCCATAGTACTTTTGCATGTCATAGAGGGTAGTCGGAGAAATTTCCCGCAATAATGCCGTTACAAATCTTGCGATTTCAATCATCTCATCTACCGCATCTTTACTCTTAGCCACAATTTCGCTAATCGCCGCTTCTTCTTCGTCAATATGTTTTTGGAATACTTCTTTAATTAAATCTCGCTTATTCTCTACACATTGATATAAGGTCTTTTTAGAAATACCAAGTTTCCGAGAGATATCGTCCATCGACACACTCTTTAGTCCATACTTCATGAACAACTCATGTACTTTTTCTAAAATATTGGCTCTATTCATCGAATTATAAACGCTGGAAACTATTTTTTAGTTTAAAGTTTCTTAAGTTTTTTTGCGAAAATACACTATATTTTACAAACTTGTGAAATAGGCTGTAAATCAGTCAAAAGTTCCAGACATTAGAATTTTATTTTGGATCTGTCCTTAATGTCCAATATCTTCCAAAACAAAAAAGGTAGTACTTCTTTGAGTTAAGATTTTAGCTTATCTTGCTTACTAAAATAACCGTGAAAATTTTAATAAAATGAAAAAGATATTCCTCCTCCTCGGTCTGTTGATTCCTTGCGTTCTGATTGGAACTTGGATTCATAATAATAATCAATCTGCCATCACTCCTGCTGAAATAGGAGAAGAAGCTGGTGAAAATGCCGAAAAAAGGCCAGACGATTATTTCTTCGCACAACGAGCTTATCCACATAATCAAATCAATCGTCCAGTTTATCGTGCAGCACGTAAACAAGCGCAACTAGCTCGAG
>CALGJS010000345.1 GCA_937927835.1 uncultured Saprospiraceae bacterium
TGGAGAATCTCTCGGATGTCTTCCTCTGTCTCAATCGTTCGATCTATCACATCCATTACAAAAGTATGAGACTCCTGTTTATTATCGATGTCGCTAAATTTCTCAGGGCGATACACCGCTAATTTATTTTCTTTAGTAACAATCCACATTAGTTTTTTACTATTGCGATTGTACTGCATTTCAGTACCATTCTTTGCGTAGAATTTAGCGACCGTATTTTTGGTTTGATCCGCTAGGAACGCTACGTTTGAGTTAAACGATTTTTGCTTTTCCGTTTTAAAATCTGCATTTAAGCGAACCAACCAAGGTGGTAATGGACGATCACAATTCCAAATACCCAACTTCGTTGCCGTAAAAGTATTGACGATACGATGCTTGATCATTTCCTCTGAAACCTTGTTGTTTTTACCTTCCGCTTTTAAGGTTTCGATTCGTTTATCGTAGTTCATTTTAGCGATTCTTTTACGATCTGCCATCTCCTGCAGTAGCACTTCTCGAGCAGATTGAAGTTGTCCTTCTCGGTCGGCAAGTGCCGTTTCGTATTCAGCAAAAGACTGATTAAACTCGGCCATTGCATTTTGGAAGTCCGCTCCCGTCAGCACCGGATTGACTTTAACTTTCATTCGATTAGCACTGCCGATCAAAGTAAGTTCGTAGTCACGATTGTTTAGTTTACGTAGCTTCATATCCACCCAGTTGATACTGCTGGCGGCATTTTCATTGAAGTTGGGCTGATTAGGGGCGACTTGCCAAAGTAGATTATTGTATTGTTCTTGTAATTCACGAAGCGCTGCTCGTTGCTCGTCTAGATCATTGCCGGCAGTACCTGCCTGAATCATGTTTTCTGTAAACTTAAGATTGAAAACATGCGCTGTTCTATCAGCCTCAACAGGTGCTACTGGAGCTACTGGTTTTGGAATTGTCGCTTCGATTTTTGCTAGCCCTTGTGTCTCTTCTTTTTCCAAATCATCTAACTGTGTCTGAAAATTTTGAGTTGCTCGACCTTCATCAGAAACTGGAGCTGCTGCATTTGGGTCAGGAATAATTTCTAAATTATTCTTACCCTTATAAACCCAATTGCGTTGATCCGTATCCAAATGATAGATGTTGAAATCTAATGGATCACCAGAAGCTGCGTAAATATCGTGAACTAGTTTGATGTCGAGTTCTTTACCCGGATTCATCTCTAATCGCTCGCCATTTTGTTCTGCATAAATCTCAATCATTCCAGCAGATTCCAATTGATAAGTCGTACCCATTGAATCGTAATTCATAGGAATACCAGAAATAAAGAAGTCTACATAATCATGAAATTCTCGGTACTTAATTTCTACTGGACCTTCTACTAAGTTGCCTTGTCCATTGACAAAAGCTGCTGGAGGAACGATGACGGTAGAGCCATTTTCATAAACATAAGTTCCACCCTGATTCGCATCTACTTGCTTTGTTAGGTAAGTAGGTTTCAGTGTTTTGATTGGCGGATTGATAAAAGGCTGAGAAGCAAAATACGCTTTTGCTTCAGCCGCGGTATCTGCTTTAGGAGCTGGGTTGAGTACCATCATTAGTACCCCAACCAAACCCGCAGCAGCCATCGCCAATATCGGATAAATCCATCGACGAGGCGCACCAGTTACCTCGACAGGTGTCTCGGGTTGGGCTGTCGCGTTGAATGTTTCCAGCAATTGATCGAAGTCTTTATGCGCTTCGATCTGCTCTTTGGAGATCGGTTTAAAATCTTGATTTATTTTGTAATTGTCTTTTTTCATATCCAAGGATTTGGAAGCAATGGTTTAGACCAGATGCTACATATTTTTTGTAATATTTTTTTTAAGTTTCTCTAGTATTCGGTAGGTCTTTACCTTGGCGTTGCTTTCAGTGATTTCTAGTAAATTGGCTATTTCTTTAAAAGGTCGTTGTTCAAAAAAACGAAGTTCAATCAAACTCAAATCAATCGGTTTTAAATCTTCTAGCGATTTGATTAAGAGGGTTCTCAATTGTTCGTTATCTATGGCTTCCATTTCTTCCGCTAGATCCGTTAAATTTTGGTCTTCAATACTGACGGTACGGTCTTTCTTGGCATCCCGAAAATGTTGGGCTACCTGATTGGAGGCAATTCGATATAACCAGGCCGAAAAAGGCACTCCTTTAAATTGGTACTTGTTTAATTTTTGCATCGCCTTCAAGAATACCTGAGCTACTAAGTCTCCAGACAAATGCTCGTCGTTGGTACGGCGATAAATAAACCGGAAAATCGCTTCGTAGTAACGATTATACAATGGCTTAAAAAGGGCGGGTTGGCGTTGTGCCGCCTGTATTTCTTCCCATTCGGCCTCCATAGCCCGCTGGGAAACAGTCTTTCCTGATGATTCCATCAACACTAAATTTTTTACAAGACTACGACTTATTTGCAAAATGTTATTTTTTTTAGTGAATATTTTTTAAAAGATAACCCAAAACCACCGTGTCCATTTCATCTGCCTGCCGGCAAGCAGGGTTAGTTTTCACCGTGGTTCCGGACTATCGCTTCGCCATAAAGACCGTTTGATTTCATAACGATACTTGATTAATAAGTAACACTTTACCCTTAAATTTTAACGATTGAAGACATATTGAGTGATAATTGGGGTAGTGAAAAGGAATTTTTCTTTTTTTTACAAGATGAAATTTCTATTCAGAATTAACTGTCTTTTACTCTGTTTGCTATTGAGTGGCCAAGTTTTGGCGATCAGGACAAGTCACTTGGCGGATACCACCAAGAGACATAGCTTTATTATTTTGCCCCTCGTTTTTTCTTCGCCCGAAACCAGTTGGGGATTTGGTGGAGCTACCAACGTAACCTTTCGCTTTAAAGGACAAGGGCAAACCGCGCGTCCTTCACAGTTTCAGTTGGGGTTTGCTTATACCCTCAATAAGCAGTTTTTGTCTTATTTACCTTTTCAACTTTTTTTTAAAGAAGAGAAATACAAACTCTACGGAGAGTTGGGCTATTATCGATATGTCTATTTTTATTATGGTAATGGAAATAATGCCCGAGAAGAAGATCGCGAAATTTTTAATGTTAATTATCCTCGTATTCGATTGAATGGATTGTATGGTATTAACAAAAATTGGTTTGTTGGATTAAGATATTGGATGGATGATTATAATATTCTAGAAGTGGAGGAGAATGGTTTGTTAGATACGGATAATAATATTGTCGGTCGAAAAGGAGGGTTGTTATCAGGTGGAGGAATTGTGGTCAACTACGATAGTCGAGATCATCTTTTTACACCAAGAAAAGGAATCTTAGCTGAGCTGGTTTTATTTGGAAATGAGAAGTTTTTAGGA
The DNA here is from genome assembly GCA_937927835.1 of uncultured Saprospiraceae bacterium. Classification (GTDB taxonomy): domain Bacteria; phylum Bacteroidota; class Bacteroidia; order Chitinophagales; family Saprospiraceae; genus JALZUU01. The sequence goes on from CALGJS010000345.1 coordinate 3,328, forward strand.
AGTGATTTTAGTTTTCAAAAGATCTACTTAGATATGGCGGCTTATTTTCCTATAGCTGAAAACCATACACTGGCTGCTCAAATATATTCTGAATTAACCGCAGGTAGTCCACCTTTTAATCAATTATCTTTGCTAGGTGGTACCAAAAGAATGAGAGGATATTTAGAAGGTCGGTTTAGAGACAAACAATATATTACTAGTCAAATAGAATATAGATTTCCATTATTTTGGCGATTGGGAATGACAGCCTTCGCCACCACTGGTAGCGTAGGATCTACAGTCGAAGATTTGTTGGACGATCAATGGTTTTACACCTATGGATTAGGGCTTCGAATTATGCTCGATACCAAAGCTAGAGTAAACCTTAGAATTGATGCAGGTTTTGGAAAGGAAACCAGTGGTTTTTATTTGACTTTTGGGGAAGCGTTTTAGGTGGATGTGTAAATGTGCGGATTGATAGATGTGCGGATTGTGTAAAACGTAGAGACAAGGCATTGCCTTGTCTCTACGTTTTACACGGATTAAGTTAATTGCCATCTAACGAAATTTGGTAAATTTAATTTTTATAAAAAAGAATTTTTGAAAAAAATATCCATCATCATACCCGTTTATAACGAGGAAGAAAATATTCAAAAATTATTACCTCGATTGATCGACGCTACGGAATCTATTCCTAGGGAAATTATCATCGTGGATGGAGGAAGTACAGATCGTACGGTCGAACGAGCTTCCACTTTGGGAGCAACGGTACTGCGTTCTCCCCAAAAAGGCCGTGCCCATCAAATGAATCATGGCTACGAAAATTCGACAGGAGATATTCTTTATTTTGTCCATGCGGATACCATGCCGCCACTTTCTTTTGTAGCAGATATTCGCGCAGCTCTTGGAGAAGGTTATCCTTTGGGTTGTTATCGTTTTGAATTTGATTCGCCTAGAAAATTATTAAAAGTAAACGCCTACTTTACTCGCTTCGATAAGATGTGGTGTCGAGGTGGTGATCAAACCTTATATGTTACCCGTTCCTTGTTTAAAGAATTAAAAGGCTATTGTTCCAAACACTATATTATGGAAGAATACGATTTCATCGCTCGTGCTCGAAAAGAAAATCGGTTCAAAATAATGCCCAAATCTGTGCTCGTATCCGCTCGGAAATACGAAAACAATGGCTATCTAAAAGTTCA
>CALGJS010000346.1 GCA_937927835.1 uncultured Saprospiraceae bacterium
TAGGTCTCGTTCGAGCGGCGTTTGCGCTAAGCCTAGGCGAGCTTCTTTGGTTGGTGCTAATTTATTTAAGGCGGAGGTTCCTTCTTCGGTGTAGCGTTCTTTCCAAAGTGGATGATTATAGGACATGGCTTCGCCCCAATAGGCCATGACAAAGTTTGAGTCAATCTCTTGGGCTTTGACAAATTTTTCTGCGGCATCGTCGAATTCAAAACTATGTAATAGTAAAAGTCCTTCTTGAAAATAAACGGCTGCTTCTTCGGAACCGGTTACTTTCATTTCTACGGCGCCTAGATTGGTGGTTGGAGGAGGGGTAACTTGGTCGTTGCTGCAATAGGAGAAAAGGAAGTTGATGGAGAGGAGGAAGAGGAGGTCTTTCATGATGGCAGATTTTATTGGATATTTTATTGCCAATAGTTCGGTAATAATTAAGCGGCAATTTTGCCAAATTCAAGTATAGATTTAATAGCTTGTTTATTTTTCTTCAACTCTGTGTCGATTTGAAAGTTGGATAAAAATAAATCAAGCATAAGTTCATTGAAATACGAGGTCTTTATATCAGCCAGAGAAAAAGATTTATCTTTTTCTTTTTCTAGATAGTGAGCTGCTTTGGCAAGCCCTGTAGTTGTTAATGCTATGTTGAAATGAAAGTATAATTTATTTTCACTTCTGGCTTGACAGTGAGTCAGTCCTGTAAATTGTTTGGCATCTCTGAATAAGAATTCGATTTGGAATCTTCCTTTGTAAAATTTGTAAATCGAAATTCCATCCAATTCTAAATCAGTAGAAAACAAAAGTGCATACCGTTTAGTGGGTTTTCCGTCATCTAAAAATTCGGCATAAACCACATTGATATTTCTTTTCAAGGATACGGACCAAACGATTGCTTGAAATAAGATGACCGTTTCATCTCTAAAGATTTCTTTAAATCTCCGTTTGTCAATACTTTTGGTATCCACTTTTCCATCATGCTTTTTAGGGCGTCCTTTTCCTTTTCTTTTGGGACCCTTGTAAAGATATTTCAAATTAGCATCTTGGCGAAGTTTGCAAATAATTTCCAGATCGGTTGAATTCTTAATTTTATCAATGTATTTTAACTTGGCGAAATAGCCATCTACCGCTAAATACTTGGAAATCTCCCGAATCTGTTTACTTCGATCTACGATAAGTTGCGCATAATAATCAACCAAACTTAGTCCTTTTGCCTTCAATTCTTTTGGACTCGGTGTTTGTATAGCTTCTAAATTGAATGCAGTATTGTGAGTAAGATCCACTACTGCTAAGCCACCGATTTCAATTCCTCCCCTTGCTCGTCCTAAACAGCCACTATAAAACGTGCCTTTATGAGGAGTATGTTTCCCACTTTTGGGAAGATAGGACGGATCAAATGCCACAATACAGTTATTCGATAATTTCAGCTTGTATAACTCAGCATTAAATTTGAAAAAATCAAAACCCTTTTCAAAATGAAGCCGATAACTTTTCTCACTGTAGGAACCATATCGCTCCATTCCTTTAAAATTATATCGACCTCGCATTGACAAAAACAATATCATGGTAGAAAGTATAAAATTTTTACGTGGCTTCGACAAGCCTTCCATTTTATTTAGTAACTTTCCAGCGAGAGCCTGGCTCTTATTGGAAGCTTTTTTTGTGCGTAGTTGCATACAACAAAAATAGGCTTCCTTTTTTATTAAAATTAGACAGAAAAAGTTACCGTACTATTGATTGCTAAAAATAAGAAATAAAATAGTCGGTTCGTAGAATAGAAGCTATTATTTGCTTGTTGAGCTGTATCTACAGCTAGAGCTGTAAACGAACATCTATATTTTTGATAAAATCTTTCCTTACTGTTTTGGGCTTATTATATTTCGACAAGAGAAATCTGGCTGATCATATTTCGGTAAGCGCACCTTCTATTCCATTTAAGGTCTCAATAAAAATTCATCCAAAACAATTTCTAAATCTTTATTGAATTGATCATAATTAAAGACCTTTTTCTTTCGATGTAATTTAGTACTAGCAGTCAATATGGCGTGGGCTACAATAGGTTCGATATCTTTTTGAGACAATTTTGAAATTTTAAAATCTAACTTAAACTCAAGTGCTACATGGCCTTTTTGTTCAGAAAAAAACATTCTTTTAGGTATAAAAAAATTGTCAAATATTGGATTGACACATATTATCCCATAGTATACTTCCTCAATTTTTCTTGCGTATGACTTCTTTTTGAAAAAAGCATTTAACCTTTCTAGCATTGGTTCTAACATTCCGGAAAGTCCTTCCAATTCTTCGCTTGTATAATATGAAAAATATATGGTCATATAATGAAGAATAATTTATTTCTATTTTGATCAAAACAAGGAAAATCAAACAAAAGAGCTTTATTCTCAGGGTAAAACGTTTACTAAGCTTTAGAAGCTTAGTAAACGTTTTACTTTAACTCCTATCATTTCGTCACCCACTATTTCAAAAAATATGGCTTCACCGAAAAGACTTTTTAAGCCATCGCCAAATAAGAAAACCCAAATACTCCTTACAAGTATTTGGGCTTTGATTATTTTTTTAATCGTTGAATTGTTTAGAAAAAAATCGCAGTTGCTATAAACGATTAAACATTTCAACAAATAAACAAATCAACCATAAACTTATTTTATAATACTCACCTTATCGGTCCAGGTTCCTTCGGTGGTTAAAATCCGTAGGTAATATAGACCTGCTGGGAAAGCACTTACATCTAGTCTTCTAGTGGTAAGATCGGTGTATTGTTTTACCATTTGTCCGTTGGTACCAAACAACTGAATGTCGGTAACTTCTAGCGCTGTTGGGATATCCAATAATAGTTCTGTTTGAACTGGGTTTGGATATATTTCAATCGCAGATGGTGGTAAAATTTCTTTGACGTCGGTCACTACCACTTCGGTTGTTTCTAGTTCATAAGGCGACTTGTCTGCACGAACTCCTTCTCCTTGTCGAGCGGTTAGCATAAATGGAGTAAACTCAACGCCTTCTGGTAATTGGAAACGGAAAGATCCGATTTTCCCAAAACCATCCACTCCTTGCTGATTCGTTCTTACTAAACCTATATCTAGTCTACCTTCATCGTGGAAGTCCTTTTGTAAAGCCACAAAATCATTAAAGAAGGTTCCGGTCCAGCTATCACTAAAGTCAACATGCGCGGTATTTGGTACCACCATATTTTGATCATACTCGATGATAAATCCAGCTCCGTAAAAATCTTCAATCTGTGCTGCTTCGCTTCCTAAGATTACGGCAACATGTACCCAATTGTCCGCAGTTACGGTTTCGTAAACAAAGTCCACCTCAAAAGTTTCACGGGTGTCTCCTTCTGGTTGCAGGTTGTGTACCAAGTCATAATTTAAGTTGACTGCAAGGATATCTTGCTCATCTACCATTCCGTTACCATCTGTATCTGCATGACGGAAGTTAACTTCGTCTAGTCCGTTTTCGCTCCAAGGAGCAGCATACTGAGGTAAGAAATCTAGCGTAGGACTCATTCGAGTTGGGCCGGTTGCTCCGTATGCGAAACCAATATTAAAGACATCAAAGTTGTTAACCACTTTATTAGAATCGGTATCTCCAGGCCAGATCATTCCGCCTGTTACATCTACGGTGTGAAGTTCTGTGCTTAGGTTTCCACATTCATCAATGGCAGTCCATGTGTAGGCTACTTGATATCCGTCATCGGTAATACTTTCTTCTTTAGTAAAACTAAGATCTGCGATCATTCCACAATCGTCTTCAGCCGTTGCAAATCCAAGTGGATCAGGTAAACTATCTCCATTTAATAAATCTACGGTAAAATCTCCAACCGTAATCAGCTCTGGAGCCTCAATATCTTGTTCAAAAACCATTTGTACGGCAGCAGCAGTGTTGCCACAATCATCGGTCGCTACCCAGGTTCTGGTAATGATATTGGTATTACCACAATCAGGAATCTGTGTTTCTGTAAATGAATAGTTAATATCTCCCGGACAGTCTGATTCAGCAATCGGCGATTCAATGGGTGCCGATTCTCCACAAAGCACATCTACATCTACTGGAACAAACGTAAAGATTAAATCTCCCGTAGAAGGACAATCATCAACAATTTCAAAATCAAGCGTCAATTGACATCCCACGGCATCGGTGATCGTTACCATGTAATTTCCAACATCGATGGCTTCTCTTGCTTGAGGATCGTTAGCACCTGGCAAATCAGCCCAATCATAAGTATATGGCCATGTTCCTCCAGCAGCGGACAAATAAATTGATCCGAGTGTGTCACAAACATTCGAAACAATTGGGAAAGCATCAATAGCTCCGATATCGTTGATAAATAATGTATTTATATCGATACAAGTTTCGTTAGGATTAGTTATGGTGATCGTATAAGTTCCTGCGGAAAGATCATTACGAAGATGTCCTACTCCACCATCACTCCAATTATAAATTAAAGTTGGATCAGAATATTCAGCAGATCCAGGACCATTACAACCAACAGGTGTGGTACTTACTAAAAAGACTCCTAAAGAATCACTTTGGAATAAAGTAAAGGAAGCAGTAGTAAAACAAGTTTCTCCAGTTGCAGTATCAATATTTGAAATCGTAACTTCATAATCACCAGCTGGTAATTCAGTTTGAACATTGCTATCAGGTCCACCATGTGACCAAACATAAGACATATTAGGATCGAAGTTTCCTACTTCTAGTAGAATAGTTCCTAGGTTATCACAACTTGGATCTTGCGTATCTATTGCTACGATGATCGGTTCGATACAACCAGAAGTTGAACAATCGTCAACGATTTCAAAAGTTTCCGTAACGGTACATCCTTGATCGTTTGTTACGGTTACAGAATATACTCCAACGTCTACCGCAGGTTGATCTGGGGTAAAAGTACCATTGCTCCACTCATAGGTATAAAGACCATTTGGATTAAACAAGTAAATAGAACCCAAAGTATCACAAACGTTGGCTACAACGGGGTTATAACTAATGTTAGAAACTTCTGAAATATTTAAGGAAGTGACTTCCTCGCAGTTTGAACTTGATGAAGTAACGGTTATTTCGTAAAAACCAGCTGCTAAGTCATTTCGCATATGTCCAAATCCTCCATCACTCCAAATATAATTTAAAGTCGGATCAGAGTATTCAGCACTTCCGGTA
>CALGJS010000347.1 GCA_937927835.1 uncultured Saprospiraceae bacterium
GGTGGATTACAGAGCGAAGCGCCGTAATTCACCTTTAAAAATGAGGAGCCAACCGAAGGGCGGCAGGATCAATGCCATCCAATCTTTTTTTTCCAAGTCTGATTTATAAAATAACTTTCGCACTCGGCCAGCGTGATGGATCGTGGCGGTGGTGTGGACGAGTAAACAAACAATCTTAGATTTTTTAAAAGGACAAAGGGAAGGAACGGAGGTACGACTGACTGACCGGCGGCCGTCTGCGGTTGGAGCCGAAGCCATGAAGAAAGAGCGCCCGAGTGTGGGCCGCTGCGAGGGGCGCGGTCTGAATGTGCGAGTTTAGCCCGGCGGGTTGTGGAAGGATCTGCGTTTGGATTCGTGGGAAGATCCTGGAACTGAGGCGACCTAGCAGGCCGCAATACATGATCGCTGGAAGGATGCCATTATTTAACGGCAGACTGATAAGCGATGTAGACAACTGTAGCACCGAACCCAGATCCATGACAGATGCGCCCGAAGGGACAACTGGCGTGGAACTGGACGGAGGGGCTACTGGTGGCTACGCCTTTATTCCTGTTTTTTGAAGTCTCGACTTATGATGGCACAACAAGACTTACCTCGTAGTTCTCGAGCCATTTTCCATCCTTTCCTACCATATATTGATTCTTTATATTCTTCAACTGAACCAATAAAATACTCACCTTCATCAATAACTAAATGATTTTTAAATTCTTCAATATTCTTACTATTATCATTCTCAACCAAACTAAACAATTGACATCCTTCACAGAAATCTAAATCCGGTTTATCTGTACATTTTAGCTTTGAGCAGTAATCAATTGCTTGGCAAACTGTTTCTAGATTAATTTCAAAATCTTTTAGACATGTAACAAGATTATCAGAATCATATAAGCCACTTATCAAATTGTAAACAGACAACCTCCTTCCCTTTATAGTAGGACTTCCTCCAAGTATCATAAGATTTCGATCAATTAAATTATTCATTTTCTTTATTTATTTATTAAAAGTATCATTTGCAGCTGAAACCTTTTTTCCTTTTTCAATTATAGAAGGATCTGTTGTTGATGCTTTATCTATATTCTTAATTCGATTAACTAATTCTCCAACATTATCACTTCGCTTTAATCTCTCAGAAACTTTAATAGTAGTAATATCTTGTTTTACAAAATCCTTAATATTATTAGTGAGTACAATTGAATTATTCTTTTGCGCATGATCTATAATATCTGGATCTAATGTACCTTTAGGAAATGTTTTAACATTAAATCCACTGGCTTCAAGTGCATCAGTAACTTTAGGGGAAATATTTTCATCAACAATTACTTCTCTACCTTTAAAAGGATCTAATCCCGATCCCCCTTTAACTTCACGCATTGTTGAAGGAGTCAAAACCTGATTTGGTTTTGGATTTATATCATTTACACCTTTCTTGTTTTGTGCTGGAACATTATAACGATTAAGAAGTCTTTTTAAAACACCTTCTTTAGGGTTTTTAATTTTTGGCTTAGGTGCTTTTGAGTTTGACCTTTTTGAGGGTAAAAATTGCTGACTGGGGTGAAGTGCAACAGCATCAGTCGCAACTAATAACATGGTTTGCACACCAATCACCGTATTATGGCTCATTGCCTCTGGAGAATCATTTGGAATTCCTGATTCTCTTGCTCCTTGCTCTGCACTCATCACAATAAATGTTTTCAATAAATGTTCCCAAATATTGAAGCTTTCTTTATCATTTTCCTTTTCAGCACCATCTAAATCAATAAACTTTATTGGGGCATTTTCTGCAAACTGATAAGGTGTTAACCAAGGATATTCTTTCGTCAACGGATCAACACTCAAAAACTTCCCAATCGCTGGATTATAAATCCTAAACCCATAATCATAATTCGTAATTGAGCCAAACTCCCCACTCTGATCCTTCTCCTTCCCATTAAACCCATACCTGTATTCACTGCTGTTGTACTTCCTTCCCGGCATCTCCCAACCAAACGGATAATAATCCATCTCTGCCGCTACTTGCTCATCACCCTAAATAATCCAAAATTAAACCTGCTTTCAGGCTTAATAAATTCCAAGATAACTATATTCTACAAAAAAGAAAAGAAGTCTGTACCAACAAGTATAATCGTGATCTAAAGGAACTTAATCACTCAGCTTTTCACCATTCAAATAAAAAACAAAAAGAAGCGTCTCATCTATCCATGCATAGTAAAAAAATAGCGAGACTCCTGATCATCTACCATTTTACCATTAGATGTATATACATCAAGCAACTCATTCCTTGCATCGTATTCATCTAAACTGTCAACGGATCTTGATGGAAATTTTATTATCATTGAGCTGAATAAAAACAATCACTCCTCCACCTCCTGCAAAATTCCTACTATTCATCTACCCTACTCATTCCGTTCTTCCATCTTCTGACTCGTCGTCTCCACCAACTTCCCTCTAAACTTCTTCGACCGCTCAATAAACGGTTTCTCAATAAAAAGGTACGTCAAAAAACTCACGACCATCAACACCGGTGTCAAAGCCATCATCATCCCACAATAAGCAGTAGTAGACAAAGATTGCGTAGCTGCTACTCCATAGCCAAAATGGATCGCTAGAAAAATCAAGATACCATGTAAAAGATAAGTGCTATAACTAATCTCTCCCATTAATTTTAGGGTATTGTTTTTCAAAAATCCAAAGAGGTCATTGCCTAAGGAAATTAGAATAAAGGCGAAAATTAAAAAGAGCTTTGAAACCAAATTACCAGAATTAGGAAATTGAATGACCATTATCAATGCACCGATGATTGAGAACGAAATAAAAGATTGATTAAAATTTATTTTGGAAGCATTATATTTAAAAATAATGGCGGCAATGGCTCCACCAATTAGAGAAAACAGATGTTGTAATTCTAGATTTCGATATTGCCATGCAAAGACAAAAAAGAGGATACTCCAAATCAAATAATAAATTTTTGGTTTGGCTTTTAGAATAAAAATAGAAATCAAAGGCAGGGAGAAATAAAGTAGCCATTCATATAATAAAGACCAATTTACAAAAGAGTTGATCGTGGCAGTATTTTCTATTCCATTCAAATTTGGTTGTCCTAAAATGCCCAAACCTGACCACCGAATGATATTTTTTAAAAAATCAAAAACAGCAACGCGTAAACTCCATTCACTTAAAACACCTACGATCAAAACGACCGAAACAAAACTCAAAATATACAAAGGCACTATCCGAAAAAACCGACCAATAAAAAAACTTTTCCATGGATACTCCGCTCCTTTAAAATTTAACAGCTTACTGATAAATAAAAAACTTGAAATCATAAAGAACAAGGCCACACTCGATTGTCCCAATTGATTGAATAAATAGGAATTAGGTTCCGCCCAATTATCGGTCTGAAGATAGCCATACCAAACACTGGTGTGATGAATAAAAACGGAGATCGCCAATAGTCCGCGCAATCCATCTAAGGTTTCATAACGATTAGGAGCAGGCTTGAGCTGGTACTTAAGATTAATTAAGTAGGCCGTGAGAAAAGCGATCAAAAATACAACCAAAGCAAATAATGGATGGTAGGGCGTCATTGCGTAAAGGTAGAATTTAAATTCTTTTCTAAACAGTAAAAGGGAAATCTTCTTCCAGAAAAGAAAACCGCTCCACGCGAGATATAATTTCGTTTTTTATAAAATTCGAAGGACACCTTATTCTGTGTATAGGTATCAAGTCGGATCGCATCATAATTATGCCTGCTCCCAAAGTCTTCTGCAAAGTCCATGATTTGTTTGGCATATCCACGACGTTGATGGATCGGGTCGACTACCAAACGATGAATAACCAAGATTTTTTCACCCCTAAACTTCCAATCAATAGATTGATATTCGATGTCTTGTTCCTCGTTTAGGGTTACGGCACTCATTAGCGCTTCGTTATTTTTTAGAACATAAAGCGTTTTATCTTTTAGGTCTTTTTCTATATTGGTTTTAGAAGGGTACGTATCTGTCCATTGAAAAATCTTTTGTTGGTCTAGATATGTTTTTGCGTTTTGAAAAAGTTGAATTAATCGTGGAAGATCAGTTGGCTGAGCAAGTTCGATTTTTTTATTATCGGAATCAAAATATTGTTTTTTTGATTCTTTCGTTGCTAGGTCGATCCATAAAATCCCTGAACGTTTTGCATCCAATCGATCGATCAATTCTCCATTCCTATTCCAAGCTGCAGTTTGTCCAGCTGCTATAAAATCATCAGAAACGCCAACATTATTCACCATACAAATAGGCATAGAAAACTCCCCAGCCAAATTCGAAAAATGGGTATAAGCTTTAGCGATTCCTTTATCGGATTTTGACACACAGGCCAAATAGGTGGTCGCGCCAAGTTCATTTGCTTTTTGAAAATGGGACCGTTGCAAACTCTCATAACAAATACCAAAACTGATTTTTTGATCATTGAAATTTAAAACCAAATCATTGTCCCCTGAAACAAAAAATGGCATTTCATCTTCGTGTAATATTTGCTTAGCATAAACCCTCCGTTTCGTCTTTGGTTGAAAAATAAGCATTCCAATTACGATTCCTTTTTCAGTTTGAAGCGGCATTCCAACAGCGATGATCATCTTATTTTTATCTGCTAAATTTTGAAAAGGATCAAATATCGGATCAGTTGCTGGTCGCGCCAGACTTTTTGCTAAACTAGGTTCGTACCCCGTCAATGACAACTCAGGGAATAAAATTAAATCCGTTCCCCACACTGCCGCAGATTGGATAAGCCGTAGATGCTCTTGTATGTTTTGAGCAAGGTCGCCTTTTTTGGATTTGGTTTGAGCAAGGCAAATTTTCATGAGAGGAAATGATTTGATTTAGAGATGTAAATATAAAAATTTATACTGCTCTGATTTAGAATTTTACAACCATAAAATCACCCTCAATAGACCAGCCAACCTTCCGCCTTCAACGAATCTTTTACTCCTTGTTCCACCTCCATCGGATAAGCCAATCCCTCATTATAAA
>CALGJS010000348.1 GCA_937927835.1 uncultured Saprospiraceae bacterium
TCCTGTCGCATTTACACTTCCTGTTAACCCGATCATATCTCCTACACAAAACGGACCGCTATTATTCGCGGTCGCAAGTGGCGCAGCATTTGGATCAACCACCAATTCCACGGGTAAGGAGCTACAGCCATTCAACGTCACGGTCAAAAAGTACGATCCTTCTCCATTATTCATCGATGGATTTTGTTCATTAGAAATAAAACCATTTGGTCCAGTCCAAGAATACGTCTCGCCCATGCCCGATACATTCGAATTTCCTAATAATTCTATCGTCGTAGCTGTACAAGGTGAACCACCCGTTGCTGGTTGGGCAATCGGTAAGTCATTTATTACTACCGTAGTGGTTCCCACATCTGAGACACAACCATCTACGGTGGCTACTAAACTATAATCGCCGGATTCGGTCGCATCTGTTGGGTTTTGAACAGTGGATACGTAACCATTGGGGCCACTCCAAGCATACTCTATTAACATTCCTGTCGCATTTACACTTCCTGTCAAGCCGATCATATCTCCTACACAAAACGGACCGCTATTATTCGCCGTCGCAAGTGGCGCAGCATTTGGATCAACCACCAATTCTACTGGTAGGGAACTACAACCATTCAACGTCACCGTCAAAAAGTACGATCCTTCTCCATTATTCATCGATGGATTTTGTTCAGTAGAAACAAAACCATTTGGTCCAGTCCAAGAATACGTCTCGCCCATGCCCGATACATTCGAATTTCCTAATAATTCTATCGTCGTAGCTGTACAAGGTGAGCCACCTGTCGCTGGTTGGGCAATCGGTAAATCATTAATCACCACCGTCGTCACTCCCATATCTGAGACACAACCATCTACGGTGGCTACTAAACTATAATCGCCTGATTCGGTCGCATCTGTAGGATTTTGAACAGTAGAAATATATCCATTGGGACCTGTCCAGGCATATTCCGTCGACGTTCCAACCGTAGTGGTATTTCCAGATAAAATAATCATATCTCCAGCGCAATAAGGACCTGTATTATTTGGTTCAGCGGTCGGCGTTTCATTTAATACCACGGTAACATCTACTGAACTTGATGAACAACCATTCTCAAACACCGTCAACGTATATGTTCCTCCTTCGGAAGCCGTCGTAGGATTTTGACTATTTGAAACAAAACCATTTGGGCCAACCCAAGAATACGTCGCTGTAGACACACTCGCCTCTCCAAATAATTCGATATCTGCACTATTACAATAAGGGCCTCCCGTCGATGGAATCGCCGTAGGTAATGAAGTTATCATAATTTCTACATCATCGGCATCCGCTACACATCCGTCTACGGTGACATTTAATATATACATTCCTTCATCTGTAATGCCTGTTGGATTTTGATCCATAGAACTATAGCCATTTGGTCCAGACCATTCATAAACAATATTCGTCCCTGTCGCATTAACATTACCTGTTAAACTAATCAGATCTCCTTCACAATAAGGACCTGCTGCACTCGCATTAGCTATCGGTGCCGTGCCAGGATTGATATCTATATCTACTGGTAGAGAACTGCAAGTTCCATTTTCAACTACCAATGTGTAGATGCCAGGGCCATTCGCCATTGGAGGATTTTGAACATTGGATGTAAATCCACCAGGGCCCGTCCACATATAAGTTACGCCAGGGGTATCAGATCCTCCCACTAATTCAATATCGGCTGCCGTACAAGGATTTCCTCCCGTAGCTGGCATCGCTATCGGTAAAGGTGTAATTTCTATCCTCGTCATTTCTGCTGAAGAGATACAACCATCTATGGTTACCACCAAGCTATAATCTCCTGCAAGACTAATATCTGTTGGATTTTGTTCGGTAGAATTATAGCCATTCGGACCTGCCCATTCATAGCTAATGTCGGTTCCACTTGTTGTTGTTGTTGTACTTCCCATTAACTGGATTACCTCATCTTCACAAAATGGACCAGCATTAGATGGTACCGCATCAGGGGTTGTATTGACAGTTACTGTTGTTGGTACTGCTGCGGATATACAACCATCTACCGTTACGATTAATTCATAGTCACCACTCATCGTCACGTCAGTTGGGTTTTGAGCACTTGACGTATAGCCGCCAGGTCCGGTCCAAGCATACGTAATCATTATACCACTAACATTTATATCTCCGTTCAAAGTAAGCACGCTACCTGAACAAACAGGTCCGTCATTTGAGGCAGTCGCTACTGGTTCATCCGCAATTGTTACGTTGGTTGGGACAGCAGCAGATATACAACCATCTACGGTTACTATTAATTCATACGTACCGCTTTCCATCGCATCATTTGGATTTTGAACATTTGATGTATATCCATTCGGGCCTGTCCAAGCATATTCTATCGTCGTACCAGTAACATCTACACTACCTTGCAACGTTACTGAACTGCCAGAACACGCTACTCCACTATTCGTCGCCGTCGCTACAGGACTGCTTTCTAAAGAAATAATTAATTCGGTTGGAAGTGATTCACAACCACCAATCGAAGTAGTTAAAAAATAAGAACCAGGTCCACTTCCAGTTGGAGGGTTTTGCTCATTAGAGACAAAACCATTTGGTCCCGTCCAAGAAAAGCTTGCGCTACTAATATTTGAATTTCCAAACAACTCAATATCTGCACTACTACAATATGGTCCACCTGTGGTGGGAACCGCAGTTGGAGGTGGAGAAATTTCAAAGCTTAGGGTTTCTGTATTTGCACAACCTGTAACACTGCTTTCGAATGAATAAGTTACCTCGTGAAATCCAGCACCTAAAGCAGAAGGGTCAATAAATCCAATATCATTAATTACTCCAGTAGAAGTATCCCACTGTCCTGTTCCGTTCTCAAATGTTCCGACAAATATTTCTTGTAAACTAGCTGTTCCACAAATAACTCCAGGGTCGAAAATCGTAATCATTGGATCAGGTAAAACATCTACAATTACTGCGGGAGCTGTAGCTGTACAACCAACTGCATCAGTAATAAAACTTGTGTATTCTCCAGGTTCGGAGACAAAGACTGTTTGGTTATTATCTATACCTTGAGGAGTTGTCCATTCATACATATAATCGGGAGATCCGCCCAAACCAAATCCATCAATAATTGCGGTAAATTCATCTATTTCTATTTGACATAATTCCAAGTCCCCAAAGATCTCAGCTGTAGGTGATTCTGTAATGGTAATATTTGTAAATCCATCATTCGTACACCCATTTGCATCGGTAAATTCGTAAGTGACCATATGAGGTCCCGTTCCCAAAACGCTAGGATCAATTTCTCCACCAGAACCAGCTACGCCCCCCCAAATTCCGCTTCCTCCACCAGGGTTTGCCGTAAGAACTATTGGATCATTGGCAGAACAAATGAGCCCTGGATCAGGTATTTCAATAATTGGTAAAGGTGTTATTTCAATAACTATATCGTCAGAAGTGTTATCACAATCATTATCCGTTGCGATAAGTCGATAGGTCAAGGTGCCTGTAAAACCTACAGGTGGCGTAACCGTCGGAAAAGGGTTGGTCGGATCAGAAAGATAAAGTTCAGCTCCGTTATCACCTTCCCATTGGTAAGTTACATTTCCCATTTCGCCAAGTACACTACTATTTAAATTAAATGGAGCAGAATTTTCGCATGCTTGTGTGATAGGTGCAGTTGCCTCAACTATAAGGGCACAAAAAGGATTAGCGTTACAATCTAAAAAAGGAGCTCCAGGTCCTCCAAGATCAATTTGAATAGTAGTATTTCCAATAACTCTATCGATATAAAGAAAATACCCTTCGCCAGGATTAACGGTTAAATTAATTGGAGCAGATGATACCGTATTAAGACAAGGAGAGGGGGTTCCTAAATTATCACAAGTTACATTCGGACCATATACTCCTAAATCAAAAGTAATGTTTCCTCCTCCGAAAGAGGATATGGTAAAATTAAAATTTGTGTTCGCGGGCATATCATCAGCAAACTCAAAATAAAACCAACTAGAAGGACCTATTTCACCAACTAAGCACCCACCAAGGTTCTCTGATACCGAACCAGTTCCAGAAGGATTCAGGTCAAAAACATTGGAAGTAGGGCAAATAGGAATAAAATCTACACAATCAGGAAAAGCTTGTTCTTGTCCATATGTAAAATGAGAAATGAGTATTAAAACACTCAGTAGGTGTAAAATTCTTTTGTTCATAATTTAGTTATTTCTCTCAGTTTTTGGTGATCAATTCGAATTAAACCTCAGTTTTTCTGAAGTTAGAATTGTACCATAATAAGGTTAGTTGCTTACAGATATAAATTATCTGTTAGTCAGCCGGTAGTTGAAAATAAAAAATTAACGTGTTTGGATGTGAGTACACCCGAAGGCAATTTGGAAGTATTAAATTTTCGAATGATGACACAAAATAAGAATAATTATATTGAAGTTCTAAAAATCAATACAAAAAATATAATTTATGCTTTTAAGCGGACTTTTAAAACAGTAGAATAGCTATAAATGAAAATTCACCATTAGGCAGAAAAAAGCAGGGTGAATTCAGCCATCCTTATAGAATAACCGAATCCACCCTGCATAAGATTTCATTAATATTAAGAATTTTACGATCTTGAAGTAATCAGGTCATGTGCCTTATTAATTGCTTGTTCTAAACCATTCACATCAGAACCTCCAGCAGTTGCAAAAAATGCTTGGCCACCGCCGCCACCTTTAATTTCTTTTGCCAGTTCGCGAATCATATTTCCAGCGTGTAAGTCTTTTTCCTTGGTCAACGTTTCACTAATCGCTACGGTTAGTTGTGGTTTTCCATTAACGACCGCACCAAATACGATTAGTGCATTGCCTAATTCTTTTTCAAGTTGATACGCTAAAGTCTTAATCGCTTTAGCATCTCCAATTGGTAATTTAGCAGCAATAAAATTAATACCATCAATGATATCCATCTGTTTTTTCAAATCATCTTTAAGACCACCAGCTTGGGTAGCTAACATTTTTTCTACCTCTTTTTTAAGACCCTTATTTTCCTCTTGTAAAGCTTCAACATTTTCGGCAGTTCGCGTAGGGTTTTTAAATAAAGATCGAATTTTATTTAACTCCGTCAATTCGTTATTAATATATTTTTCGGCAGCCTCTGAAGTAACCGCCTCAATTCTTCGAACTCCAGCCGCAACCGCAGTCTCACTGGTAATTTTAAAATAACCAATCTGTCCCGTTGCTTTCACATGACAACCACCACATAATTCTCTAGAATAATCAGGATCGAAAGTAATCATTCGTACTTCGTCTCCATATTTTTCACCAAACAACATCATCGCTCCAGCTTCCTGTGCTTCTGCAATAGGAATAGAACGAGCTTCTTCTAGAGATATATTTTCCCGAATTTTGCGATTCACCATGGTTTCTATTTTTGTTAATTCCTCTTCTGTTAATTTAGAAAAATGAGAAAAGTCAAACCGCAAATATTTTTCATTAACCAATGATCCTTTTTGTCCAACATGATCGCCTAGAACAGTTCGCAAAGCAGCATGTAGTAAATGCGTTGCAGAGTGATTATTTTCTGTCAAGTTACGCTTGTTTCTATTAATCTCAGCCGTTACCGTTTGATCAATATTCGTCGGCATTTTCTTAACATAATGAATGACTAAATCATTCTCTTTCTTGGTATTGATTACCGGAATTTTTTCCTCACCGAAAAACAATAAACCAGTATCTCCTACTTGTCCGCCACCCTCTGCATAAAAAGGCGTTCGGTCCAAAACCAACTGAAACTGATCTCCTTTTTTGTCCTTAACTGTACGGTATTTCATTACTTGAGCATCGGTGATTTTTGACTCATCATATCCAACAAAATCAACTCCTTGTTTGTCGTGCAAAACCGTCCAATCTCCTACTTCTTTTTGAGCATCTTTCTGAGAGCCCTTGCGTTGTATATCCAAGTGTTTTTCAAAACCTTCTTCATCAATCGACCAACCTTTTTCAGTTGCGATCAATCGTGTTAAATCAATTGGAAAACCATAGGTATCGTATAACTCAAAAGCGGTCAACCCGTCCATTTTATTATTTGCAATTGTTAGGTTTTCAATTCGCTTTAGCCCCCCCTCTAATGTTCTAAGGAAAGAAGACTCTTCTCCTAAAATAACTTTTGCAACATAATCTTGCTGTGCTTTAAGCTCTGGAAACACATCCGAAAATTCATCCGCAAGCATTGGCACCAACTGGTGCAATAAAGGTTCTTTTACATCCAAGAAAGAATAATAATAACGTACCGCTCGACGTAAGATTCGACGGATAACATAACCTGCTCCGTTGCTCGACATCATCTGACCATCGGCTACCGCAAAAGAAACCGCTCGCAAATGATCCGCTACTACTCGCATGGCAATATCTGATTTTGCGGTTAGTTCATAATTACCTGTATACGGTTTTCCAGAGAGTTCGCTGATCTTATTAATAAAAGGTGTAAAGATATCTGTATCATAGTTCGACTTCTTATTTTGCAAAGCCATACAAAGTCTTTCGAAACCCATTCCTGTATCGATATGAGCTGCAGGTAGGTTTTCTAATGAGCCATCCGCTTTTCGATTGAACTGAATAAATACCAAGTTCCAAATTTCGATCACCTGAGGATGATCCATGTTCACCAAGGTACTTCCGTCCGTTTGCTTACGTTCTTCATCAGATCGCAAGTCAACGTGAATCTCTGAACAAGGACCACAAGGTCCTGTATCTCCCATTTCCCAAAAATTATCTTTTCGGTCAAATTTCAAGATACGTTCAGCAGGAATGAATTTACTCCATAAGTCAATTGCCTCTTGATCCAAAGGAAGATTCAAACCTTTATCTCCTTCAAATACAGAAACATATAATCGATCTGGATCTAATTTATATTCTTCGGTGAGCAGTTCCCAAGCCCATTCAATTGCTTCCTTTTTGAAATAGTCTCCAATTGACCAGTTTCCAAGCATCTCAAAAAGGGTGTGATGGTAACTATCAATTCCTACCTCTTCTAGATCATTTTGTTTACCGGATACTCTTAGACATTTTTGGGTATCAGCAATTCTAGGATTATCTGGTGTTTTATTACCTAGAAAATAGTCTTTAAATTGGTTCATTCCCGCATTAATAAACATTAACGTCGGATCATCCTTATTCACCAACGGTGCAGAAGGGACGATTTTATGTTTTTTACTTTCAAAAAAATCAAGGAATTTTTGTCGAGTTTCGCGAGAAGTCATCATAAATAGGGTGATTATTGAGAACAAATGGCCAAAGAGGCGTTGATTTAATTCGTATTTATTTTATTTACAATAATTTCACTAATTTGTTTCAATTATTGTTTTTTAGCTTTAAAAACTAGGTATTTTGCAATCAAAATAATTACAAAAATGTATTTATTTATCATTATAATTAATTAAATACAAAGATTTTTGCGATTTTGTTTGAATAATCGGCTTTTGAGTAATATTTTTGGCGGCGCATATTATAACAGTTTAGATAAAAACTATATATCATTAAAAGTAAAATAGTGACCATCTAAGTAGAAACTACAGAAAACGATTTTGCCCATTTTCAGCGCTCGCAAAGCTACTGAATTTTGGTTAACGAATAAAGGCTCTGATGAGAAAAGAAAAGTTTGTTTATAACACACAAACGTTACGCTACGAAAAGGTAGTGGATCCATTACGTGTTAAATTATTAAAGTTCCTCGGCTTCATATGTGCCGTAGGAGTAAGTGCAGTTATTGTCATATCTATTGTACTTGCCTATTTCCCTTCCCCTAAAGAAAAAGCATTATTACGTGAGATTGAGCAGATGAAGTTCCAGTATATGGCACTGAATAGCGATTTTGACATGATGTCTAAGGTATTAAACAATATCCAAGAACGAGATGCTGGTGTACACCGTATGATTTTTGGAATGGAACCAGTAGATGAAAGTGTTTGGAATGGAGGAACAGGAGGTAGTGAAAAATATACCAACCTAACCAAGTTTAAGAATTCCGGAGAACTCCTTATCTCTGCAAAAACAGAGGTTGATAAAATTAAATCTAAACTCGCAGTTCAGTCTAAATCATTAGATGAGATCACTGCCCTAGCAAAAGACCGAGAAGAGATGTGGGCTTCTATTCCTGCCATCAAACCGGTACGTGCTGATAAGTTAAAAAGAAATCTTCACCGTCTATCTGGATTTGGCATGCGAATGCACCCGATCTTTAAGAGACGTCGGATGCATAAAGGAATTGATTTTACTTGTCCAGAAGGAACGCCTATCCAAGCTACTGGAAATGGTAAAATAGTGAAGGTTTCTAAAATTAAGAATGGTTACGGCACACACGTAGTGATCGATCACGGTTATGGCTACAAAACGCTTTATGCTCACATGAGTAGAGTGGATGTAAAAAAAGGTCAGGAGATTCAGCGTGGACAAGTAATCGGCGCAGTAGGAAATACAGGTTCTTCCACGGCAGCTCATTTACACTATGAGGTAATTCACCGTGGCAATAAAGTAAATCCTATTCATTATTGTATGGATGGACTAACACCGAAAGAATATCAAGAACTGGCGAATATGGCTTCGGTCACTAATCAGTCTTTTGATTAAAAATATCTAATAAGCATATTAAAGCAGCCTTATTTCTTCGGGAATAAGGCTTTTTTTTTGGTACCTAAGGTTCTCTTACCTACCATGATAATTAACTAATTAGGTCAAAGAAAAATCAAGTTTAGTCGATAAAATTCAAGGATCAAGTCAGTATTTATTAACTTACCCAATAAACGACTTGAAAACTTATGTCTTCGAATTCCAAACAATGCTTTAACTGTAATACACCGTTGCCCTCCGAAGCGGTCTATTGTCTTACCTGTGGTCAAAAGCATACTACGGGTCGGATTAAGCTGCGTAACTTAATGGGAGATTTTTTTGCTGAACAATTCAATCTCGATAGTCGCATTTTAAAAACGGGTCAATCCATTGTTATTCCCGGTAAATTAACGGAGGAATTTTTTCTTGGAAAACATAAAACCTATTCTTCGCCTCTTCGACTTTTTTTAGTAACTGCGGTTTTGTTTGC